>DAOWJX010000241.1 GCA_030640155.1 Candidatus Aegiribacteria sp.
CAGAGAGTGCATGTCCCCGTGGGGCGATGCTGAAAATGTTTAGATGTTAGCCCCGGCCCCTTCAACGGCCCCTTCAACGGTCCCTTCAAATATCAAGTTCCTTCAGGCGTGATAGAAGTGTTCTGTAGCTGACTTTCAGGATTATTGCAGCTTTTTTTCTGTTTCCACCAGTTTCAATCAGAGCCTTTTCTATCAGTTCCTTTTCCCGCAATTTTGCTGCTTTCGCTGATTCTTCCAGCAGCCCCTCCTCCTGTTCGATATCATCTATCTCAAGAATATCCGCATCGATTATGCTCTCTTCAGCCAGTGCTGCAGCACGGAGAATAATGCTTCGAAGTTGACGGATATTACCAGGCCACCTGAATCCTTTGAGCTTTGTTATTGCCTCAGGCGAAACAATCACTTCTTTGTATCCTGAAAGTTCAAGGAAATATCTTATCAACTCAGGTATGTCCTCTATTCTTTCATGCAGAGGCGAAAGGGTCACAGGGAACTCTGCAATTCGAAAGTAGAGATCTTTTCTGAAAGTTCCCGCATCAGCTTCACCTTTGAGATTTCTGTTGCTTGCGGATATCACCCTGGCATTTGTCCTGAGAATCTCTGAACCACCGACTCGAGTATACTCTCTTTCCTGAAGAACTCTAAGGAGCTTGCCCTGAAGTGTTGTATTAAGATCACCGACTTCATCAAGAAATATCGTACCGCCCTGAGCAAGCTCGAATCTGCCTGGTCTCGTCCTGTCAGCACCTGTGTAAGCACCCTTTTCAGCACCGAACAACTCACTTTCGATAAGATCCCCCGGGATCGCAGCACAGTTAACCGGCACGAAAGGACCATCTGAAAAGGAGCTTTCATCGTGTATAATCCTTGCTAACAGTTCCTTACCCGTACCGCTATCCCCAAGCACAAGAATGGAAAGATCAGTCTGAGCACCCTTTCTGGCTCTTTCAATTGTTGAAAGGAGTCCTTTTGACGACCCGATAAGTGATGTTCCTGATGCATGCACATATCTTCTAAGCAGTGACAGCAGGTCATCCAGATCGAAGGGTTTTGTGATGAAATCCCGCGCTCCCTCCTTCATAGCTTCAACTGCAAGATCTACTGTTCCAAAAGCAGTCATTAGAATCACTGGTACCCAGTGGCAGCATTCCCTGGACTTCCGGAGTATATCCATACCATCAATCTTACCCGGCAGGCAGATATCACTGAGCAGAATATCGAAGTTTCTTTTCTCAATACTCTTCAGAGCTTCGCTTCCAGAAGACACGGCGCAGACATTCCATCCATCCTCTTCAAGAGCGGTCGTCAGCATATTCCGCATAGCTCGTTTATCTTCCACAAGGAGAATGCTTTCAGTATGCATTATCTATTATCCTCCCTTTTGGATACCGGAAGAAGAATTGTAAAAACAGTCCCGCCGTTTTCCCTGTTACTACCACTCAGCTCACCACCCATGGATCGGATAATCCTTCTGCTTATCGAAAGACCCAGGCCCATATTCCCTCCGCTTCTGTTCTTTGTTGTCCTGAATGGTCTGAAGATTTCCTCGGAGTCAAGTGTCAGGCCCGGTCCTGTATCTGTTACGGAAATGGTGATGCTATTATCCGAAGCTTTTACAATAACCTCAAGTGTTGTCTCTGAATCCGCCTCGAATGCGTTTCTCACAAGATTCCTTACGCATATGGCGAGGAGTTTCCTGTCAGCATCGAGCGAGAATTCCTCATCTGTCATTGAAATCGAATACTTGATTTTATATACTTCACACGAGTGAGTACAGATTGAGAGTACATCATCTCTGCGCAGTTTTGAGGTTACCGGTTCAGGTGATTTTGCGAAGGAACCAAATGAATCAATCAGCTCCTGTGCTGAATTCATCTCTCTTCTCACTTCGCTGAGTATCTTACGTGTTCTCTCATCGGAATGTCCTCTTGCGAGAAGATCAAAGTATCCTGAAAGAGCACAGAGTGTATTACCCATCTCATGTGAAATTCCAGCGGACGCAGCACCAATATCCGCCATTGCTGCCTGGTCAGCGATATTTCGTTCGAGTTCGCTTATTCTTGTGGCATCGGTTACAAGAACTGTTATCTCGTCTGTGAGTGATCTGGATATCGACACACTGTACATCCTTGCGGGATGCATAAAGGATTCCTGAATCTGAAATTCCGCGGTTCTTTCTCCCGTTTCAGCAAGTTCCTCCAGCACCGTCTTTAAAGCCCGTCCTTCAGCCGTTCGATTCCAGGGGAATTCAGAATGCAGATTACTGTCTTTCAGCTCAAAGAGATCGCCTGACTGCTTGTTGAAAAGTGAAAGTTCTCCCCTTCCGTCCAGGGCGAGGACCGCTGAACCGAGGACAGAAAGAATCGCGGTGGAACGATTTTCAATTATATCAGCCCTCTCCTCAGCCGCTCTTCTGAGTTCATTCAGCTGCTTATCTTTTTCATGCAGCAGTTCCATAAGACGATGAAATGAAGCTCCGGCTGCTTCAGCACTGCTTCCGCCACCAGAGCTGAATTTGTCAGCTTCTACCAGTATTTCGCGCAGAGGTGTAATAACAGATCTCGTTAAATAACGAGGCGTAAAGACAGCAAGTACGGAAAGAGCCACAGTAAGCACGGCGAAACCTATCAGAAGAGTCCGATATATGAGAGCAAACGGGGATTGTGGCGGTAAAACTCCCAGAAATAATCCACTGCCCTGCATTTCTGA
>DAOWJX010000205.1 GCA_030640155.1 Candidatus Aegiribacteria sp.
CAGCAGCCATGCTTGTACCAGCTCTTCGCGTATAGGATCATACACCAGCCCACCTGTTCCCCGGATCATCCACCCACCGACCATTATACATCGCGTTTGTCGATACGACTCCGTTCAACATTGTGGAACCGGAAAACTCGCCGCCCGGGGCAAGTATATCTGGCTTGAGCCTCTGATCACCCTGCGTGGGTCCCTGGCTGCTGTAAGTGGCGAGGTAACAGTTACCGTCCTCATCCGGTATATAGCTGACCGCTCCGACTGTAATACAGTTCTTCGCATTGCCGGGTGAAGTGATTGTTCCCGTTCCACCCTGATTCCCGGCTGAGAACACGAGCACCATATCCTCTTCATCGACCCATGTATCAACTATTTCACAGAATTCATCATATCCTGAAGAAGTGAATCCCCAGGAATTATTGACTAGTTCACATCCTGCCGCCTGGAATTGACTGAAAAATCCGTCAAGCTGTGAGGGAGTCATCCCGGAGGGGCACTCGAGTACAAAAAGAGATCCGTTGTAAGCTACGCCGCTTCCATTGAATTCGCACCCAAGTGGAACCTGCCCGCGAGATGAAATAACGCCGCATACAGCGGTTCCGTGTCCGTCCTGATCAGGAGGTCCGGAAATCACCGCTGGAGAAAGGTCAGGGTGTTCGCTCCAGACTCCGGTATCAAGTACACCTACTATGATTCCCTCACCCTGATAGTATTCCCATACGCTGGGGCAGCCGATAAGACGTCTGCTGTCATCCGCTCTGAATTGCGCGCTTTCAGGATTAGAAAGGATTTCCCATGAGACCTCAATCACTCCGGGAAACTCACAGAGGTTTTCGAAATCGGTTGAAGCCCCTGGAACACGAGCCAGATCCTGACGGATCCATTCTCCTCCTGCAGGCAGACTTTCTCCAATGATTCTCAGGAGGAAGTACCCCGACCAGTTGGACGGTTCATGATTATTGCTGTAATGAGCAGTATTCCAAGGTTTTACTGATCGAATAAATTCTGAAGATCGCAGCAGATCAATATCCGGCTCACCGGTTAAGACAGCAGCAAAAATATCGTTTTCCGTAGACCAGCCTGCAGGCCAGAAACCGCTTCGATCAAGAATCGACAGATTCGCCGGTGTAAGCGGCTGCCATACACGAATCTCGACAATTGAAAAAAGATTAAGATGTGATAACCCTGATGCACCCTCGAAAGCTCCGGAACCTGATAACAGCTGCTCATAACCGGAATCAAGCAGAAGCAATTCCTGCTGTCTTTTATCAGTATCCAGTTCTAAAAGATATTGGAGTATTCCAGCCGATGAAGCACCCCGTTGAGGTGCACTGCCAAAGAATGCCAGAAGCGTCATTAAAACAACAATCGGATGAATGACTTCGTCTCCCTTCACACCCCTCATCGTAGGCATACGACATCACCGTGGTCAATGTCAAGGTATTCGCTTTATTTAATAATTATAAAAGTCTTCTATCCAATAGGATGTGGTATCCGGAATATTGGCGAATGGAACATGCTATCTGTTGCGGTTCCAAGCCTTCATTGTGTTTGAAAGGAGAAATGCGATCGTCAGGGGACCAACACCGCCTGGAACAGGCGTTATGGCACCGCAGATATCCTTTACTTGTTCAAAATCCACATCTCCTCGGAGTCCTTCAGACGTACGGGTGATACCTACATCGATCAGTGTGGCTCCGGGTTTGACAAATTCAGAGTTAATGAAGTGAGGTTTTCCAATAGCGGAGATCAGAATGTCGGCCTGTCTGCACAAACCGGGCAGGTCAGGAGTATGAGAATGCGCGATAGTGACGGTTGCGTGCCCACGGAGCAGAAGGGCGGCCATGGGCTTTCCTACGAGGTTGCTCCGGCCTACGATGTCGGCCTGGACTCCGTCAATCTGTATTTCACTGTGTTTCAGAAGAGCAATTATCCCTACAGGTGTGCAGGGAAAAAGCCCTTCTTCTCCACGCCAGAGTTTCCCAACGTTAACCGGATGAAATCCATCCACATCTTTAGATGGAAGAATTGACAAAGCAACTGTTTCGTCCGAGATGTGTTCCGGAAGCGGAAGCTGACAGAGAAAACCGTCAATGGATGAATCCTGATTAAGATTTTCTATTTCCCGCAAAAGCTCATCCTCGGATATCGTTTCATCCAGATGGACAATCCTGCTGATGATTCCAGCTTTATCACATGCTTTTTTCTTCATGGAGACATAAACCTGGCTTGCGGGATTATCACCAACGATAACGACGGCCAGCCCGGGAGGCCGACCGTCTATCTGTGATATTTCTTCAGCTAGATTTTTCCGTACTGTTTTCGCGAATTCCCTTCCGGAAAGAATCATGGATATCCCTCTATCCTTTTTTAATCGTCTTAATCTCAATTCTCGTGTAATCCTGGCGGTGTCCCTGGGTTCTCTCATAACCCTTTCGTCTTTTTCTCTTGTAGACGATTATCTTTCCGCCTCTGCCATGTTCGAGGATATTCGCTTCAACCGACGCGTTTTGCACTACCGGGGTTCCGATTTCAATATCGGAGCCCTCCGCAAGGAGAAGTACTCTATCCAGTTTGACAGAACTTCCTTCTTCAGAATCAATCTTGGGGACATTCAGCTTCATTCCAGGTTCAACCCTGAATTGCAGTCCTCCTGTCTCTATTATCGCGTACAACTAGTCACCTCCATTATTGATGAACAGCGTTACCAGCGGGAAATCAGGATTTCCCGGAATGGTCATAAAGTTCAGTTATTTCTTCATGTAAATCAATTGAGTAGACTCTGAATTCATCTACCCGTAACTGATTATCTTCTCGAAACTCAATGCTCAGATTAGAAATGGACGCTATATGATCCATTCTCTTTCCATCATTCTCGTGAAGATAGTCTGCAAGATCAGGATGAACTGAGATTACCAGATTCCTGTGCTTCTTTTTCATTGATGCCCGCTCAATAAAACGATCAAGTTGGGTTGCAGTGGACACAGTCGACAGCACTCTTCCGGTGCCGCCACAATTCGAGCAGGGTTCGGACAATGATTGGAAGATGCTGGGTCTGACCCTTTTTCTTGTCATTTCGACGAGCCCGAGAGGACTGACCTGGCATGTTTTTGTAGGAGACCGATCCCTCCCGAGTTCACTTCTGAGGGTGTTCAGTACTTTATCCTTGTGTTCCGCAAAATCCATATCAATAAAATCAATTACGATTATTCCACCCAGATCCCGCAGGCGAAGCTGCCGCGCAACTTCCCGGGCAGCTTCAAGGTTGGTTTTGAGAATAGTGTTTTCCTGCTTTTTTCTCCCGACATATCTTTTTGTATTTACATCAATTGCCACGAGGGCTTCAGTGTGTTCGATAACAAGTGATCCTCCGCTTTTCAACGGAACTTCTCGAGCCATGATTCCAGTTATTTCCTGCTCAATATTGAAGTGATCAAATATGGGATTCTTCCCCCGGTAATATTTGACTTTACCCATCATACTGTTGGCGAACGTCTTCAAATATCTTCGGGCATCTCTGGCCACCTGTTTAGAATCGGTTACAATAGAACTCGTATCCGAAGTGACAAGATCCCGCATGGTCATTGTTATAACATCGTGTTCCTGGTGAAGGAGCACCGGCGCCTTGCCTTTAAGCGCCAGCTGGCCGACTTCACGCCATCGATCAATTATCCTGCTCATATCCGACCGGAATGCTTTTTCATCATGTGAAATCCCGGCGGTTCTTGCGATAATTCCATATCCGGGCATTATGACATTGGATACAATCTTTCTCAGCCGCCCTCTTTCACGCCTGTCAGCAATCTTCCTTGATACTCCGGTAACAGTTTCACCAGGCATGCTTACTATGTATCTTCCTGCTATGGAAATTCTGGTACTGACCCTGGCTCCCTTTGTTCCGATGGGTTCTTTGGTTACCTGAACAAGAATTTCCTGTCCTTTCCTCAGAACCTTCTCAATGGATTCATTTACTTCTTTTGTAACCAGAGGGGTACCGCTTGCCAGGGATCTGGCAAACTTCGCGGTGTCATTTGCGCTTGTCCGAATATCACTGACATGAAGGAAAGCGCTGCGTTCCATTCCTATATCGACGAAAGCCGCCTGCATGCCGGGAAGTACAGCGTTAATCTTTCCAAGGTAAACATTCCCTACCTGCCTGCGTTCGCCGCCACCTTCAACTATAAGCTCCATGAGTCTATCATCCTCAAGCACTGCGATTCTAGTAACTTCGGGATGAGAGTTAATTATGAAATCAATTTTCAAAAAATATCTTCTCCAGATCTTTACTGTGACTTCTTAATGATGTTCTTTCATCGAAAGTCACGTATACATTTGTTCGTCGAATTCGGGCGGGGTAATCAAGAATCCGGTTTAATAATAAGTCCGGGCGTGATTCCTTACTGCCTGTTTCTGTTACCAGTTCAACGAAACTACCGTTTTTTACTTCTGCGCTCAGAACAGGATCCATATCCTGCAGAGAGGAAGCAATTTTATTCACAACGTCAGGAGTCCATTCTATATCTCCTGACTGTACAACATATTCAGCCGCAACCGTATTAACATTTGGATCAGAATCACTGATCCGGATAAGCCATGTTTCTTCTATCCTGAACCCATCAGGAAGCACTCTGTCAAGAAGCTTTCGAGGATCATCCAGCGGTTCCTCTTCAAGCTGCATATCAACATACTCAGCAACACTCTCCATACCAAGAGGAAGAGCTGGTCCAAAATGCATTCTCGGCCTACTAACATAACCATCTGAATAGGAAACAGGCAAATCAGCCCGCCTGACAACTCTGCCCCACATCCTGACCAGATCAAGATGGGATGAGAACCGTGCAAGCCCGGTTTTAGAGTAACGTATCCTGAGTACGGCGAAAGGTTCCTTCGATTGTTCAGTGATTCCAGGCTCAGTCGCAATGGGCTCATCCAACCCTGGTGGATCTCCTGGGCATGCTCCGCATCCTGTGCATCCTTGCTCCCTGCAGTCAGGTGTGGATGTCTCCTGAAAATATCTCTCAAATTCAGAAGCAAGATATTCCCTTGAAACACCTGTCGAAATGAAATCCCAGGGCAGTCGATCTCCAGGCTCTGAACCCCTGCGTACTCTTTCAAGAAGCTCGTTGTACTCATCCAGTAGTTCTTTCCAGATATCCCATCTGAAATTGTCTGTCCAGGCATCAAATCTGGCTCCTCTGAGTACGGCCTTCTCGAGCATGTCCGCTGATTCTCCGTCATCCCCGAGTGAAAGCAGCGCTTCCACAGAAGCAACTTTCGGACTGTTCCAGCTTATAGTTACCGATCGACCGCAGATTTTTCGAACCAGTCCGATTCTTTTCGATAACTCCTCTGCAGACATTTGAGCGGCCCACTGCAGTGGAGTATGCGCCTTGGGCACAAACGGTGACAGAGCCACCGTTACACTCTTCCGTGGATTGCGCCCGTATCTCCTTGCTATCCTGCCGATTTCGGTGGCGATCCTGCCAATAGCCCTGACATCCTCCAGAGTTTCTCCGGGAAGACCAACCATGAAGTAAAGTTTTATTCCTTTGGCTCCTATCCTGAAGACCGTATCGGCAGCCTTCAGAATCACTTCATCAGCTAGCGGTTTGTTCATTCTTCTTCTGAGAGATTCACTGCCAGCCTCCGGAGCCATTGTTATTCTTCCGGTAATATCAGCACAATCCTCAAGCCTGCTGAGAGTATCCGGTCTTAGAGAAGGTCTGCCAAGTGAAGCATGGTGCATCGCGCAAATATTATCCATTCCCGCAAGCAACTCGGGAAGCAGGGAATAATCTGAAAATGACAGTGTCAGCAATCCTGCCTTTTCCCATCCGGTACACTTTTCAATCGAATCCATCAATTCGAGAATCTCCGAAACAGGTCTTTCCCTCACCGGTCTGTTCAGTTGGGAGGCCTGGCAGAATCTGCATCCCCTGGTACACCCCCTGGCGATTTCCACAACCGCGCGGTCCTGAGACACTCGCGAAAGCGGGACAAGCTGCTTTACGGGAGCCCATTCCCTGCGTAGATCACTGACTCTCTGCAGCTCAACAGGCTTTTTCCCGATACCCGGAATGAATACGCCGGGAATTCCGCTGATCCGTTCAAGACGTTCGGAACGTGATCCGCTGCCTGAAAGAATCTCAAAGAGCTCAACGGCTTTTTCTTCAACCTCTCCAAGAAAAAACACATCGGCAAAAGGCGCCAGCGGCAGAGGATTGGCTATTCCTCCCCCGCCAAAGAGCATAACCGGTGAATTCTCATCTCTTTCGCTGCTTCTGAGAGAAAAACCCATTCTCCTGATCAGATGAAGAACGTTTGTGTAAAGTGCTTCAGAAGGAATACCAAAACCGACAACTCTGCTATTCCTTACCGGATCCCCGTTTTCAAGATCGACCCAGTCAAGCCCTTCTCTGTCAAGAACCTCATCCATATCAGGAGCGGGACTGAATGCACGTCTTACATCGAACTTCTCACTCGAAACAAGCACATGACGAAGTATTGCAAGACCAAAATTCGACATCCCGAGTTCGTAAATATCAGGATAGACGAGCGTTACCCTTGGCTTATCCTTCAGGGAATACTCAAGATTCCATTCCCCGCCGGTATATTGCTGAGGTCTTCTTATTTCGTGAAGAAATTTCTCGTACGGATGAACGTATGAACTCAAGCCTGGTCCAGCAGATGAATGTTCTGAGAAATAGGGTTCGCAAGCAAACCGTGATCCCGATAAGAAGTAATGGTCAGTGCAAGTGTTCTTTCCCTGGCTTCAGCCATGGATGTACCAGAAGGATATCCGAGCCGCCAGAGAACTGAATACATCACTTTCTCAACTTCATATTTGTTGCGCCTGAGAATATCAGTCCAGTTCTCGGATATGCTGTCTACCTTGTCGGTAACAAGGACTTCCGTCCAGACAAGTTCCTCATTCCCGGAAAGGATAGAACCGCTTTCGTCTGAAAAGCTCCAGTACTGTTTGTTAGGGTTCACGATATCGTGGAAATGTGACACGATTTTTTCAACAGTTCTCTTTCCATCTGAGGGATTGATGAACTGCCAGTAATCGTATCTTTCCAACCTGCCAGGACATGTGTCAGGATTGATCCTCTTTAATGTCGACAGAGCAGTCATAGCCGCGGGATCAGGCGCCTTCAGTCTGACCGCTATCGATACCTCTATCATTAATCCTCCATTACCAATATATTTTCCGGGGAAAGCTCTCCGGTATCTTACTTGCCAAACTCAGCAGATGATATTTGTGTTGTTTGAGTCATTTCAATAAATATACGCAATTCTCAGCCACTTCGCCCGGATAGCAGTATCCCTCAGATCGCGTTTTGCGACCTTGAGTTTCCCTGAAATATCAGACGCTGTTGGTATCGCTTTTTTCAGGTAGTTACTGTCGTACCATTTCTGTAAACTCATTTTCATCACCAATCAGAAAGAGTTTCTTCCCTTCCATCACACTCTGGATGAATCCCGATTTCATTCTGTCTCTGAAAGATTCCGGTGAATAGACAGTCGGATTGATCTCTCTTCCGAGTTGCAGTTGTGAGCTATTAATTGATATTGCTGTTTGTATTAACTTGATATCTTGTTTGATTACCGACCCTGCTGCAGGTGATGATTCCAGCTTCGACAAGGTTGGCAAGTTCTCTGTGTACGGCTCCATGGCCTGCATTGATCAGTCTGGCAATTTCTCTGAAGTAGTATGATTCTTCCGGATTGAGGAGGAAGAGAGAGAGAAGATTCCGTCGAACCTTTCCGAACAGAGCTGTTCCTGCGTTGTCTGACAATTGTTTTCCAATAATGATATCGTCAGGGAATTATAAAATAGTCCGCAAGGCTTCTGAAGAACAGTGCTCCCGGACCTTTCGAGGCTGCAAGCGCAGGATCATGGTTCAGGGAGGTTCGACGGTCACCCCAGACTCCGGGTATCCACGGTGGAATCTGCCACATCCAGAACGCTCTCTCCGGGTGAGGCATCATGGCAAGGACATTGCCTTCCTTATTCATAATTCCCGCAAGATTCATGAATGAACCGTTGGGATTCACAGGGTAATCAGCGGTTTCAACTCCGTTTTCATCACAATATGTAAGCGCCACACATTCGCTTACTCGCTGATTGTCCTTTTCCGCGAAAACGAATCTTCCCTCAGCGTGCGCAATCGGAACAGGAATGGCGTTGCTTCCAATCATTCGGAGCCATGGCGAGACTCTCAATGCCCTTTTCCCCGCACGGAGGAACACCCATCGGCTGAGGTAACCGCTGCGACCGTGAATATGGTTGGCAGCCAGAGCTGACTCTATCCTTCCATTTTCCCATCCGGGTACAAGGCCGCTCTCGACAAGTATCTGCGCACCGTTACAGATGCCCAGAACCGGTTTTCCGGACTGTGCACTATTGAAAACCAGATCCATGATCTCTTCTTTCGCGGCGACAGCTCCAGCTCTTACTCTGTCCTGGAAAGAGAATCCGCCTGGCAGAATGAACGCGTCCGGGGCTGAATCCGAAAGCTCCTTCCACTGATTCCAACGGAATATCGCTGCATCCATTCCCGATCCCCGCACAACTGAAGCGGTTTCATACTCACAGTTCGATCCGGGAAACTGCAGAACAGCCACAAGAGGTTTGCTTGTCACTCTGGCAGCTCCTCTCTCCAGATAATCCTGTCGAGCAGAGTACTGTACTCCTCCAGTACTTCTGAAAGATTCAGCTTCCAGATATCGGAGGAGATCGAGAGATTGCCTGTAACTTTTCCAATCACTGTGGCGAAATCCGGCTTAGGAGAGATGCCTTCCCAATCCTCAGGTGCCATTTCTATGAGATAACCGGGAGTTTCTGAATAGAGGAAAACAGGGTCTGCTTCGCCTTTATTAAAAATAACACCCCTCCTGGCATC
The DNA here is from genome assembly GCA_030640155.1 of Candidatus Aegiribacteria sp. GTDB lineage: Bacteria > Fermentibacterota > Fermentibacteria > Fermentibacterales > JCC-6 > Aegiribacteria. The sequence continues at coordinate 8,904 of DAOWJX010000205.1, forward strand.
CTTTCTTGTGGCCAGAGCCATCTCGACTGCAGCCATGGCAAGACCACCTTCAGATATATCGTGAACCGACTGTGATATTCCAGCTTCTGTGCAATCGAGCACAAATCGCGCCATCTCGTACTCGAGATCTCCGCGGAAAAGTGGAACTTTTCCGCCTGAATGTTTAAGACATGAACGATAGTAAAGACTCCCGCCAAGTTCATCCTCTCTCGGGCCAATCAGAACAATGATATTTCCCGGAGTTTTCAGTGACAGATCTGTTGCTCTGGTGAAATCGTCTATTCTCCCGAAAACCGCTACAATCGGAGAAGGTGGAATCGATCCGCCTGATGACGACTGATTGTAGAAACTTACATTACCGGATACTATGGGAAGCGGATGTTCGCCCTCGCTTTCCAGTCCGAGATTTCTGCAGGCATGAGCGATTCCTTCAACTCCCCGGCGGAATTGCCAGAACACGTCCGGTTTCTCCGGGTTGCCGTAATTCAGGCAATCCGTAGCAGCAATCGGAACAGCGCCTGTCGCCACAACATTCCTGACCGCTTCACCGATAGCATGTGCTCCCGCAAGAAACGGTTCAAGCTGACCGAACCAGGGATTTCCATCACCTGAAACAGCAAGCCCCGCTTTGCATCCCTTAATCGGAACAGTCACACAGGCATCAGCTTCTCCTGGCCTGAAATGAGTTGTCCCCTGTACTTCGCTGTCGTAATAACTCCATATGGGAGATCTGCTTGCTCCATCATACGAAAGCAGCATCTTTTTCATATCGGAGGGAGGATCAACAGGGCGACTGTCAGGTTCTGTCAAAGGAACCGGGGATGGTTTCCATTCCCTGTCGTAAACAACACCCTCGGTGATACAATGAACAGGCGCAAAGGCCACTTCAATACCTCTGTGTACAACTCTGTAAACAGGGTCTTTTGTGAACCTGCCTATAATGGAGGCTCCACCTCCGGGAAACAGACGGGGTAATTCATAGCTGATATTGTAAATATCAAGAATTTCCTGAGCGACACTCTCGGGGACGGCAAGTCCGTATCTTTCCTGTGTTTCAGCGCAGGCAATCACTTCAGGTGGAAGTCCTTGAATTGAGATGAGTACTTCATCCAGATCTACATGAATGCCAAGTCCGCCGTGAGCTGCAAGCTCACTGGTAACACACGCAATTCCTCCAGCACCAAGATCCTTGAATCCAAACGGGATGTTTTTCTCGAAAAGCATATCCAGAACCACTCCGTTTGCCTCGGAAAGTACTCTCTTGAGGAAAGGATCAGCAACCTGCACTGCACCTTTCTCCGTTGAATCCGACAGATCAGCTGAAGCGAAAGTAGCTCCTCCGAAACCTGTATCATCCGTAGGCTTTCCCGTCAGAATCAGTACATACTGTTCCGTGTGAGCTTCCTCCGGAACGAAGCTGTGCGCAATTCTGTCGTGTCTGACAAACCCAAGAGCAACCACATTTACCAGACAGTTATCATCGTAGCCTTCATGGAACCGGGTATCGCCGCCAAGATTTGGCACACCAAGCGCATTCCCGTATTTCCATATGCCCTCAACCACTCCACGGCAGATTGCCCTTGCTCCCTCACCGGAAACACCGGTGGGGTCTCCAAAACGGAGAAGGTCAAGTGATCCGGAAACCTTCGCCCCCATA
>DAOWJX010000213.1 GCA_030640155.1 Candidatus Aegiribacteria sp.
AAAGCCGGAAAGAAGATTGTTTCCAACTACCATGGTCTTGATCTCAGGATGAGGGGGGCAATACGTCCTGTGTGGGAAGCAACTGACCTTCACCTTACCTGTGAATTCGACCTTTACCAGAGGTACCCTGAACTTGAATATCTTTTTCTTCCCTTTGACCAGGATGCGTTACCGAAAGCGAATCCTCCTGAAGGAAAAGTTCGTATCTGTCATGCCCCGAGAATTCGGTCTGTAAAGGGTACAGAAGAAATAATCACTGCCGTTGAAGAGCTGTCCCGGGAGATCCCCGTAGAGCTTGTGCTGATTGAGAGGATGTCTCATTCGGAAGCCATCCGGATGAAGGCTTCGTGCCATATTGCTGTTGATCAGGTAGCAAGCGGAGATATGGGCTACGGTGTCAATTCACTTGAAAGTCTTTCTATGGGAATCACAACAGTGACCAATCTTTCTCAGGCATATCAGGAATTCATTCCGGAACACCCTTTTGTTCTTACAAAACCTGAAACACTGAAACGCGATCTGCGTGAACTGATACTGGATAAGGATCTGAGGGAAAAGCATGCAATCGCCGGTCCGGCGTGGATTCGGGCACGGCACCACTGGCTGTCAGTGGCAGAGGAAATACACAGGATTTACCGGGAACGGGGCTGGGAGAATCCCCAATGAAAGTGAAGTATTAAACATAATGCTGCACACTGATGCTAAAAGGGATCTGTCGCGGGAATCGATATTCTACGCCGCAGCTCTGATTTTCAGTGGTCTCGTTCAGGTAGCCTTTCTTCCTTTTTTCTCTAGATTCCTGACTGCTGATGCTGCAGGTGAACTCGGTTCACTGAGAATCATCTCGGAAGCCATCGCCGGAATAGTAGTGCTTGGCCTTCCCACTGCACTGATCAGAGCGTGGCAGAGGACAGCGAATCACAGGGCAGTTCTTATTCGAGGCATCGTTTTTCCTGCTGTTCCGGCTCTATTGATGGCTCTGCTGGTTCTTCTGCTTCATGGATCCCTTAAATCATTCCTTCATCTGCAGCATCCTAACTACCTGATCCACGCTGTTCTCCTCGGAATCGGAGTTGCCTACGTGCAGCTGTCTCTGTCTTTCCCAAGGGCGGATGGTCTGGCAGGTCGATATCTCCTGCTGCAGATAATCCGCGGATTTCTTGCTCTTGGGGCGCTTGCTCTTTTCCTTTATGCCTGTTCTTTCAATGCGATTCCCTCTTTCCTGACAGCAAGATGGGCTCCCTCCTTCCTGATCGCTGCCGTGGCGATAATCATGATGTGGAAAAGAACAGCCGGTTCGGAGAGAACTGAGAAGCCGTCAACACTGAGCAGTGATATACTTGGTTTCAGTATACCTCTGATTCCGGCTACGCTATCCATGATCGTGCTTTCATCAGCTGACATGTTCATGCTGAGAAACATCTATCCCGATCTTGCGGAAAGTGGATATTACGAATGGGCAAGCCGTGCCTGCCTTGTTCTCATGCCGATGATTCTGGGTTTCGATATGGCATGGAAGCGCTTCATTTTCAGGAAACGGAGAACCGGCGGAAACCTTGCAGAACTGGGCAGAGCAGGACTGCTTTTCATGGTTATGGTTAACTGGACTGCCCTTCTTCTTGCGATGTCATCTCCATGGATTGTGGGTCTGATCGGGGGCGGGAATTTCTTGCCTTCCCTGCGCGTACTGCCCACGCTTGCAGGAGCAAGCGCCATGTTCGGGCTGTTCCTTGTTTCTCAGACTGGTTGTCTTCTTACAGGTCAGACCAGATATATTGCGGGCATGACACTTTTCGGCGCTATTCTGAATATAGGATTCAATTTTAGATTGATACCCGTAGCGGGTGCGCTGGGAGCGGCTTTCGCTACTCTCGGCACAAATCTATTCATGGCCCTGAGTCTTTTCTGGCTTGGCAGAAAGGTTTTTCCGATAAGTTTCTTTGCAGTTGCACTGACTGTAATATTACCGATTTCCTACGGTCCTCTGGCTACGCTTGACGCCGGCTTTCGATCGGCAATTGTCCTTATCGGAACTGTCATCACAATTTTTATTATCGCTGTTCTCAGAAGGTTGGGAACCACGCTTAAGGAAGGCTTTTCTGAATGAGACCGGAAATATCCGTACAGATACCCGTAAAGGATGGGGGAGAAAATTTCCGGATTACTCTGGAAAGCCTCAGGAACCAGGATGCAGGAGAGATTCCATGGGAGTTAATTGTAATTGATGATGGCAGCAGCGTTCCTGTCGAGCAAAAGTTCGACCTTACTTTTCCGGAAGAAGTCAGTGTAAAGGTGATCCGGCGTGAAACCAGCGGGAACAGACCGGCTGCCCGTAACAGAGGCTGGCAGGAGGCATCCGCTCCTTTATCATTCATCTCGGATGGTGATATCCGCTTTCCCTCTGACATATTGAGAAAGCACCTTGAGATGCATCGTGAAGGATATGGGGACGTTATCATGGGTGCAAGGATCAACGCCTGGAAGAAAGATTCTTCACCATGGCAGAAATGGTTCGATACCAGGGCCATGGGAAATAGAGAGGCTGGTAGATTCCCCCCGCGGTATTTCATTACCGGTAATTTAAGCCTTCCGACAGAACTTCTGGAGTCTACAGGCGGTTTTGATCCACGCATCGATCGGTATGGGGGTGAGGATACTGAATTAGGATTTCGACTTGCCGGACAGGGAGCCACGTTCTACTGGGACCCGGATCTCAGAGTTGACCATCTCGACACAGTGACAGTGCGTGAGCATTCACGAAAAATGATCGAGTATGGAAGTTCAGGGTTGAAATACACATTGAAAAAAATACCTGAATCATCAGGTATGCTTGGCAGTGGCTGGATCAAACCGCTTTTTGATGCTCCAGCTTATCCCTGCACCGTATTAATGAGACTTGTAACAAAAATAGCACTCCTCCCTCCAGTATACAGATGCGTACTTGCCTGGATGGAGAAAGCAGGAGCGCCGAGATTTCTGTTTACTTATCTTTCTGTGGGAGCGTGCCTCATGGGGTTGACCGGAAAGGATTTCGAGAAACAGTGAATAAAGTTGCTGCTGATCTCCTTAAGGAGCGATATCCGGACGCTGTCCGGTCAATTCAGCTGAGCGAATGGACAACCTGGCAGGTCGGAGGCCCTGCAATCTCAATTGTTGTATCTTCCACAGGGATGCTGTCTGATCTGCTCGGTGTTCTGCGGCAGGAAGGTATTCAATGGTTTCTTATCGGGCGCGGATCGAACATACTTGCTTCGGACGATGGCTGCAGTTCCATTATTATCAGACTTGCGGGTGATCTTGCTGCTGTCAGGTGGGAGCATTCAGGCAGCAGATGGAAACTCTCCTGCGGCGGCGGAACCAGATTCCCTTCTCTGTCAGGTGTTGCCTGCAGCAAAGGGGCTTCAGGACTCACGTTCGCGATTGGAATACCGGGAACCGTTGGAGGGGCGGTATTTATGAATGCCGGTGCTTATGGCAGTTCGATCAAAGATATTCTGACAGAAGTTGATGTTGTAGATTCTGATGGAAACGAGAGGGTTATCAGAAACACGGATTGCAGTTTTTCCTATAGATCAAGCAGGTTTCAGAAAGAAGCATTGATCGTGACGGGGGCCATGTTCCTGCTGAATGAGGCAGACCCTGCAGCGCTCAAATCGGAAGCCAGACGCATACTTCAAATGCGCAGGGAGAAGTTTCCTCTTGAGTATCCGAATGCGGGGAGCGTGTTCCGCAAACCCCTCGAAGGCCCCCCTCCGGGGAAACTTATTGAGGACTCAGGTCTGAAAGGGAGAACAGTCGGAGGTGCTATGGTGTCAGAAAAGCATGCGAATTTCATAGTGAACACGGGACATGCTTCATCGTATGACATACTGAAACTTGTGAATGTGGTGCGGGAAGAGGTTTTTTCGATGAGTGGTATCCTCCTGAAAGAGGAAATCCGTTACCTCGGGCGGGGGGGTTAAGATATGGCGGTCGGAGAGTGTTACACTGATAACAGGCTTGAGTCCGGGGCAATTCTCGTAACCGGGGCAGGCGGGTTTGTAGGCAGTCACCTCATGAGTGAACTCGCAATGGGTGAAGGAGATATAGCAGTTGATATTTCGACTGATTTCCAGGCTCCTTCAGGAGTAAAGAAGATTATTTGGAATCTCCCTTCTGAAGCTCCTGAAGCGCTGGGAGAGGTTCGGTATATAATTCATCTGGCGGCAATGAGTTCAGTCTCACGATCCCTGAAGGAAGTACATAAAGCATACGAGATCAATCTCATGGGAACTATTTCAATTCTCGAGTATATGGTTTCACATTGTCCGGAAGCCAGACTTCTTATGATCAGCTCCGCCGAGGTCTACAAACCTACTGACGATCTGATTACTGAAAACAGTGAAATCGGCCCACGAAACCCTTACGGCACTACCAAGGCCGCAGCGGAAATAGCGGCATTTCAGTTTGCAGGGAATTACAATCTGGATATAGTACTTGCCCGTTCATTTCCTCATTATGGCCCAGGACAATCCGGAGATTTCGCGTTTCCGGCATTCTGCAGGCGTATCATCGAGGCAGCCAGAAGTGAGTCAGGGCGAATACGTGTTGGAAACCTCAAACCTGTTCGTGACTATCTTTATGTAACGGATGTAGCGAGAGCATACCGGTATATCCTTAACAGAGGTCAGTCCGGCAGCATTTATAACGTTTGCTCAGGAACAGGAAACAGCATTGGAGATATGGTTAACATGCTTATTGAAATTTCCGGACATGATATTACACTTGAAGTTGACCCGGAACTGTTCCGGCCGGTTGATGTAGAATTTCAGGTTGGCGATCCGTCAAGGCTGAACTCTTTACTCGGCTGGAAACCGGAAGTCAGCAGAAATGCAGGTCTGAGCAGACTGTTTTCATGGTGGGAGGAGAGAATATGACTCTTCTAATGATCTTCAGCGTATTGCTTACAGGTAGAATATCCGATTGGGATCATTTTACACATTTCGGTGGAGTCAGTGAAATACTTGTTGAAGATTCCCATTTTATTGGGGCAACAAGCGGTGGAGTTATCTTCGGAACGCTTGGAGCCGATACAGTATTCTGGGATTCAACATGGACTTGTCCTGGGGAACTTTCTCTCAGTGATGTAAGATGCCTTGCCAGGGATGAACCCGGGAATCTATGGATCGGGACTAACGGCGGTGGAATTGATGTGCAACTCTCATCCGGAGGATTTCAGCATTACGGACAGCTTGAAGGATTACCGATTTCTCTGAAGATTACGTGCATTTTCCCGGACACGACGATCTGGGTCGGTACCAGTGAAGGGCTCTGCAGCAAGGATCTTGGCTACTTCAATGTCTGGACGATTTTTTCAACCGGTGGCGGACTTCCTTCTGATATCATCAACTGTATCGCCCCTGTGGATTCCGGACTCATTGTGGGCACTTCAAGTGGTATCGTAATGCTCAGGAAGGATCATTATCCCGGAAGCTCGAGTTCGTGGCTCAGTTTTCCATCCGCTTCGGAAATTGGAGCTCTCGATCTTCTCGTTACAGGTGACACTGTCTGGGCTGCTTCCCCAACAGGCCTGCATTTTATGACTGCCGGTCAGGAATGGCAGATTGATGAGACGTATCCTGGTAATTATCCGGTCTCGCTTTCCTATAATGAAGGCGAACTTGCAGTTGGCGGTCAGGGTGATGTCTGCATTTTCGATGGTTCTATATGGAGAAGAGGAACGTACGGATTGGTAGGACAGATGATTCAGGATATATGCTGGTTATCCACTGACAGCCTCATAATCGCACAGGTGTCAGGATTCTCTGAGAACAGAGCATCAGGTAACGGGGTCGCAATCGGCATTCTTGATTCCTGGTACAATACTCGACCAGCAGGGATACTATCCAATGACCTTCTGGCGGTGGATATTGATTCCAGAGAGGATATCTGGGTAACAAGCAATCACAGGGGAGCCGGAGTTCTGAGCCAGTATGGATGGACTGAGTTCGGATCTCAATTACCGAGCAGGCATCAACTGTTCGCTTGTCTGGCGGATCATTCCGGAGGTGTGTTTCTTGCTCCCTGGCATTATGGCGTAACCTGGCTGGACTGGAACGGTACACCTCAGAGGGATGACGATGTTCTTATCAACTGGAACATAGAGAACAGCGGTCTTCTGAACAATCAGATAAGAAGCGCTGCGATTTCATCATCCGGAGAGGTGTGGTTCGCTCAGGAACCGTACTGGGGAACGCCATCCGAACCCAGCGGTGTAGTAAGACTTTCCTGGACACCCGGAGAGGAGACTACCACGTCATGGAAAACCTTCGATCCATCTAACGGACTTCCATCGGGATATGTAAGGGATATCGCGTCAACACCTTCATCTTCCATAGCCTGGATAGGAACTGAACTGGGACTGGTTGAAGGAAACATTCTTACAGGTCAGGTTCTGTATTCCGCAGGTACGCAGCAGGGATTACCATCCGCGGACGTGCAATCGATAGCTCTTTCAAGAAACGGAGATCTCTACGTGGGAACAACCGCCGGTCTCGTTATGTTGAAATCAGGAGAAGAAACATTCATGGATGTAGAAGGCGTATCCGGCAATATAAATATGCTTTGTTTTGATAATTTATCCTGCCTCTGGGCTGGTTCTTCAGACGGGTTCTATAGGATTTATCCCGATGGAACCGTTGAAGAGTACAATACGCTGAACTCACCATTACAATCGCTTGCTGTCAGGAATGCTGTGTGCGATGCGGATAATGGATTGCTCTACCTTGTTACGGACCATGGTCTTTGGAGGCTTCATCTCGAACAGGGAATGGCCGGCAACATAGAAACAGCAACTGTATATCCCAATCCGTTTGTTCCGGGAGCAGGAGAAGTGCTGGGAATTGCCGGGCTTACAAATACAACTCTTGACTTTCATCTGTTTGACCTGAGGGGAGAGCTTGTTTATGAGTCCCTGTCACAGAACAGGGATATGTTCTCATGGGATGGTTATGACATCAGTGGTGAACCTGTGGCGTCGGGAACATATATTGTACGGATTTCACAGGATGGTGAAAGCAGGTTCTTCAAGCTTGCGATTGTTCGATAAATCCGGAAGAGGTTGATTACATGAAAGGTGTTGTTCTCGCGGGGGGGCTGGGAACACGGCTCAGACCACTGACCAGTATAACAAACAAGCATCTACTGCCTGTTTATGATCAGCCTATGATTTTCTACCCCCTTCAAAAGCTTGCAGAAGCGGGGATCAGGGATGTAATGCTGGTTACAGGCGGGAATAGCGCGGGAGATTTTCTTCGGCTCCTTGGTGATGGGTCGCATTTCGGACTCGATACTCTTAATTACGCCTATCAGACTAGAGAAGGTGGCATAGCGGAGGCGATCGGTCTGACAAAAGCATTTGTCGGCGGTGATAAATTCGTTGTTATTCTGGGTGACAATATCCTTGAGGATTCGCTTGAGCCATATGTGGAGACGTTCCGGAAGCAGGAGAATGGAGCGAGAATACTGTTGAAGGAAGTGAGCAATCCGAGAGATTACGGAGTAGCTGAGATCGAGGGAGATAGAATTATATCAATAGTAGAAAAACCTGAATGCCCAAGAAGCAGTTATGCCGTTATTGGTGTATACATGTACGATGATTATGCGTTTGAAGTTATTGATGCTCTTCAGCCTTCTGCGAGGGGAGAACTTGAGGTTACC
>DAOWJX010000009.1 GCA_030640155.1 Candidatus Aegiribacteria sp.
CGACCGTCTGTGAAATTGGGCCATCGCCAGGTTCCGGCAAGGCTTCCGTCGCCATCTATCAGAGTTACCGTACTGTCGACACAGGAAACAGCTATCTGAAGCTCTATACGATCCGGATCAAGACGACCTATGGCAATAGGTCCTCTGACGCATCTGTCATCAAGAAAAAAGGGCCACCCATCAATGCCATTGCCACTCATGCTCACAGCGTACAGTCTCTTGTTATGAGTCGCGAACAGAACGTCTCCCAGACCATCAGCGTCAATATCACCGGTTACAGGAATGCTTCCTGATGAATAGCCGGTGTTGACAGGCCAGCCGGGTAAAATTGATCCGTTCATGGAGAGTACATATACTCGAGTATTGACAAGTGCGCATACGAGGGAATATCCGGAACCTCCTCCAAGGGAAAGCTGAGATGGTTGCCACCGCAGTTTGGCTGGGAGTTGAACAGGCCATTGCGGTACAGGGTTGCCTGAAAGATCAAGCAGGTGAACCCTGGAATCAGCGGTTCCAAAAGAAACCTCGTAATCGCCGTCGTTATCCAGATCTACAGCCGATATTCCCGTCAGAATCCCGGGTCCGATATAAACAGGCCATCCATGGCTCTCGATTCCGCTGTGATCAACCATATGAACATACCCGTTGTTATCTGCGTATACGATAACGTAACCCGATGAAGGTGAGCAGAAAGCAGCCGCTTTTTTTGAAACACCCGCTTCTCTGGATATTGGGAATCCATCAAGCTGTACACCGGATCCTGTCCATCCCCCAAGGCCATGGTCTCCAAGTGAAACAAAAATATCCATTGATCCGGATTGATTGAAAGCCAGTAACGCATTGCTCAAAGGAGGATACCCAATGTTGATTTCCCATTGGGGAACCTGGCAAATCAATGATGCATACAAAAGCAGACATATATGCACGAACACACCTCCTTTAAAAAGGAACCGGTAGCTGATTATTATGCTGGTATATCATGTAAGTCAACTACAGACATAAATGCACCTCCATATGGAGTAGAATACGACAACTTATTATTATGCTGGTATGTCATGTAAGTCAACTACAGATCTGTCATTTCCCTTTACACTGATGTCGAGGTTGACTCATGACTCCCGTTGATAAATAATCATACATACTGTAAAGAATGTTGAAGGAATTTTTCCATCAACTCTGTTCTGACTTGTTGTCTGGAGGGAGTCTGGAGAGGTTATGAAATTCACTGTAGTTTGTATTCTATTAGTATCTTTTATTGCACTAGCTGGTTCCTTACCATTTTCGCGTTCGGGAGTTATAGATTGCCCTGATGCTTATGTGTTGCAACACACCGAGTTTGAAGCTGCACTATCTGCTGCGGCTTACAGCGTCCAGGATTCTGCCGGAGCAAGCAACAGTGAATTCATGCTTACTGGATACCTTGAGGTGGGACTCTTTCGCTACGCTCAGATAGGCATTTCCTACCTTGGTGATGGAGGAGTTGCCGGAAACATCAAATTCGCTGTTCTTCAGGAAGGCATTTCAGTACCCGCATTTGCGATCGGTCTTGAGAATATCACCGGAGAAAAGGCTATTGAATGCTTCAAGATAGATAGTGCCGGGGTAGAAGTATTATACCAGTACGACCACGCTCAGAACTGGTCCGCATACGGTGTTGCTTCAAAAGATCTCAGCTTTCTGCTCGGAATCCCTGCTACCGTGAACCTCGGGATCGGAATTGGCCGGTTTGTCGGAGTTATTGATTCCGGAGCTCTTGGTATAGGAAGTTCAATCGCCCACGGTCTCTTCGGATCAGTTGTGTATTACCCGGGTGATCTCTTTGCTATTGCCCTTGAACAGGACGGCAGGGATCTGAACCTGGGTGTATCCTATCAGATTAATAATTTCTTAACTCTTGAGTTTGCATGGGCTGAATTGGAACAGACGATCTTTCCCCCGGAAAACCAGAATAAAACTGACATCATGCAGAATTCCAAAGTCTCATTTGGTTTGAGATCCAGAATAGGTCCTGTTTTCGGAGCTGACAGGATTGTACTTGAGCGCGAGCAGCAACGCATTGAGCGCGCAAGAGATAGGCTGCAGGAACTTGAGGCCCGTAGAAGAGCAGCTGAATCAGAACTGCAGAGGCTCCGCGACCTTCTTGAGAACCGCTGAAGAAACGGTCAGTTGATATGAAAATTCCACTGTTACTTCTTATATTGATTTTGCTCAGTTCAGCTCTATATGCTCAGAATCAGGACGATGCTTCTTCTGAATACGAATCCACTGATATTACAGAGGACACAAGCGCTCTTCTCAGGCGAACCGCGGAGGAACTCACAGAACTTGAGGAGCAGATTGCCAGGGAAGAAGATCGCCTGGCAGGGATCATGTCTGAACTTGTTCAGCTCCGAAGGCAGCACGCCATTCTTTCAAATGCTGAAAGCGCGTTCCTTCTTGGCGAGGAGCTGTATACGTCCGGATCGATAGTGTGGGCACGAGATGCTTTCATATCAGTCGTGGAGAATTTTCCGGAATCCATTTATTACGAAGATGCTGTTTTCAGACTCGAACTGATCTCTTTTGAGCTTCAGGATTTTGAAACAGCGCTTGAATATTTCGAAATTCTCAGGCAGGTAGATCCCTCATTTGAGTTCATGGACCTCGCAATTATTGCCGCAGGTCTTTCCACCTACAATCTGGGAGAATTTTCCAACTCAAGAATGCTGTACAATCAGGTTTCACCATCAAGTGAATATGGAGCGCTTGCTGAATACCTGAAGGCTGTGGCGTTCGTGGAGGAGGATAAAATAGAGTCCGCTGTTGCCTCCCTGGAAGGAATACTCAATCGGACGGGGGGAACTCCGGGAGAGTTGAACCTTGCTGACAGAGCAAGAATTGCTCTTGCTCAGATCCTTGTTGACGAGGATAGATACGATGAGGCTATCACATATTATTCCAGAGTCTCTCCCTTCAGCTCCTACTATGATGTTGCTATGCTCGGATACGTCTGGACCCTTATGCGACAGGGCGAATATCAGGATGCATACAACCTTGCTGAGAGAGTTCTGGGGGAAGTTCCAAACTCCGAGATAGTATCTGAGTTCAAGCTTGCTCAGGCCAATTGCGCCCTTGGCGCGGAAGATCTCGATATCGCTATAAGGATGTACGAGAATCTGCTTGAAAATTTTCATGATACCGGTGATTACTACGATCTGTTTCTGTCCGGATCATCACTCGCTCAGGAAGAATTTGAGCTTGAGAGGGAACGACTTGACCGGATAAGACTGGGTCTTGCAGAGCTCAAGGAAGAAGCATTTACTCAGGGAGACATGGAGATGGTTGAGCTCATTGAAGAGGAAGAAATATTCCTCCGCGAGCTCTTCGCGGAAATAGGTTATCTGGAAACGGTGCTTTCACTTCCGGTTGAGATTGATCCGGAAACCATGGAGTATGAACTTGCCAGACTCATTCAGCAGTGCAGAAACAGTACTGAAGTTCTCACCCTGACTGCCGGAGAAGTCGGAATGCTTACTGAATCCTACGGAAGCGAACGAGACCGCCAGGATCTCGCGGATGTTGAAAGGGAGATTGAAAGAATACGTCTTTCTCTTCAGGATCTCGCATCCAAATTTGAAGGCGGGATGACAGCAGAGCATGACTGGGTCCAGGAAACCAAGTACGGTATTGCTGTGGCTACTTTCATGGAAAGGGAACTGAAGCGCGATTCGGTTAATTATCTTGGCGGCTATTACAGGAACAGGATTCAGGAGGCACTTGAGGAGGGTGATTCCCTGGCAGCCTCATCTCTGGACAATCTCCGATCAAGAGAAATAGGTTCTCTTAACCGCCGGATTGATGAATCTGCTATCGAATGTGCGGGATTCTTCGAGGAATACCTTGCCAACTATCCTGATTCCCGATTCATTTCCGATGTTCTGGTAAGGCTTGCTCAGTTGTATTACGATATAGATAATCTGCATCACAGTGAGCGTCAGGCTATTGCTGGAATAGAAGAGTATGTACCTGAAGATTACTCAAAATCCATTACATTGTATCAGCAGGTTCTAACTGAGC
>DAOWJX010000258.1 GCA_030640155.1 Candidatus Aegiribacteria sp.
CATAACTTCATTCCAGGAACGCTCCATTGACGCTTTGAATTCGGGATGGGCTATTTTCATAATGAAAAGAGGTGTTTCAAGAATTTCCTTCAGTGAATATCCGAAAATTTCCGAAACGGCCGGAGAGATGTAATCGAACTTTCCGTCAGACAGGGATATGCGAAAGACAGCTTCGCTCTGGTTCTCAAGTAAATTTCTATACTTCCGCTCACTCTCACGCAGTGCGGAGTCGCTTTTCCTCTGCCTGGACAGATGTTTTGATACCAGCAGGCCTCCCGCCAGGCAGGCGAGTATGAAAAACACACGCACAAATACGTCATGCGGAGGAATATTCATTGCAAGGGAATCAAGGAAGGAACTAACTTAGCGAAATACGACCGAATCCATAATGCTATCAGTAATCCAGAAAAGAACACCCAGTAGCAGAGCAATACTGATAACATGAACAGACCTCGAATTATCGCGGTCTTCCATCAGTCCGAAGAACTTTCTTGGTTGTCCAAGATGCAGAAGTACATCCGCCAGGAGAAGTATGACATAACCGACAACTGCCTGTTTTATGACTACGAATCTTGAAAATTCAATGGGGACAGTACTGGGTGAAGCTGAAGCCCAGCCCCAGGGTGGAGGATTCTGTGTTGCAGCCCACCTGGTAAGGGTAAAAAGATTTATTGAAGTCAGTATTCTGATAGGGATCTCCACGAAATACTTATTCAACCACCATTTTCGCTCTTCTGTCTTGCCGCGAATGCCAGCGAATATTCCATGCCAGACAATCTATAACGTAAATGGAGGAACGACGGTAAATATGGCATACCCGTTGCTTGGTCCCCACAACCACCACATCGATTGACAGCCTCCAGCCATAGCTGACAGCAGTCCGTATTTCCAGCCCCATGCCTGCGTTACAAGCATCGGGAACAGCAATCCTATCAGCACTGTCGCTGTATACGGCGGAAAAGCAAAATTAATCGTATTGAAATTGAGCATGAATCCGATCATTCCGAAAATGATCGATACAATGACCTTGTATGCAGTGCCAATTCTTCTTGAATCACTCATGTCGGAAGATACGCTGTTCAAGATAACTCATACTGATAATTGTTGATGCTGCTCTCCGGATATACCCTCCAGTGCACCCCGATTGGAGGACGGGCTCCGAAGAGCCCGTCCAGCATGCACTGACGGTCTGCATTCAGCGTGAAGCTACCATTAGCTCTGTAATAAAGTACTCCTCCATATGAGCCCTGGCCGCGAGGCGACCTGCAAGGGCTGCTGAAGAGTGGGGATCTCTTCGAAGAGCACACTCATAAAGAGCAAAAGCGGTAACGTAATTCTCATCTTCCATGGCCTCTCGCGCAATGGTGACAAAAGTGTCAACATTGGCGGGGCTGGTCGATACGGTCACGCCTGCCAGCAGAACCGACGGTAGAAGTGCAACCATAAGTAGTGGTATCCACCTCATAGTGAGCACCTCCTCAAATCCGCCGGCGGTTTCCCCCGAACGGACGTCAGGTAACCCGGCTGTCCTTCCCGGTTTCCCGGGCTGGGACCCGTGGTTTTGCGTCCCGGAATTTCGTCCGGTTTGCAATGGTCAAACGGCAACCCGGCTGTCCTTCCGCTATCCCCATACAGCGGCTGGGACCCGTGGCTTTGCGTCCCGGAATTTCGTCCGGTTTGCATGGCGGTGCTCTACCGCCTTTTTATATTCTATGACTTATTCTACTAATGTAAAGGGAGACAGATACGTATGCAGCAGATCGGATCGCTGAAGACCACGAAAACCTATCTCCTGAGGAACCTGTCAAAAAGATCCATGAAAATTCGTCTTGCGGTCATTTCGCTTTTGGTGGCAGCTTTTCCTGTCAGAACATTTACGAGCTGCCGTAAAACCCTTAAGGGATGAAAGAACAGTCTCGTGGCGTAGAAGTTCAGATAAACCCATGATCTATATCTGTTTAAAGGTTTGTAATCTTTTCTCCAGACAGGGGAGAAGCAAAGCTCATCGTACTCGCAGAAACCCTGCAGAGACGGCTCATTCATTGCATCGGTTGCAGGGAAGGGAGTAAGAATCGGCATTATTACCTCATCCACTCCTTTTCTGGCAAGCTGGTTGATATACCTTTTTGTCTGTTTCCTGTCATCATCAGTTTCCCCTGGATATCCAGTTACGAAAAACGTGCATGTGCTGGTTCCCATAGAAGCGGCTTTCTGAATAAGTCCAGGAACTTTTTCGATGTTCGCGGTTTTGCCCATCAGCTCCAGTACCCTTTGGGAACCTGTTTCAGGAGAAAGGGAGAAGTATCTGCATCCTGCGTTGATTAAAAGTTCAAGGAGTTCATCATCCAGGGTCTCCATCTTCAATCCGGATGGAAAGCAGAATGTTATACCGTAATTTTTTTCTATGAGACCCCAGCAGATTTTTTCGACCCTTTTCCTGCTGATCGCGAAATTCTCATCCTGAATATGAAAATCCCTGACACCGTACCTGTCAATATGATACCGGATCTCTTCCAGCACTCTTTCCGCGGATTTAGCGAGCCATCGACCGCCGCACATTGCCGGAGCCTGACAGAAGGCACAGGTGTATGGGCAGCCTCTTGATGTAAGAATGTTCATGTATCTACCGGCGAACGGGCCATGGCTGTAGCCCAGTTTCCAGTAATTCTCAAGGGGAAGAAGATCCACTGCGGCAAAGGGCTGCAAATCAAGGTCTGTTGTGTAGATTTCCTCTCTTGCGTTGATTCCTTTTCTCGAAGCAACACCTTCGATGTAATCAGGATCACCGCCGTTTCCCAGGCATCTTATCAGCTCTGGAAGTCTCTTTTCCCCCTCTCCGAGAACCACATAGTCAGCTCCTCCTTCTATGAATTCTCCAGGCAGAAAAGTAGCATGGTATCCTCCTACTACAACAGGCGTTCCGGGTTTTTCCTTCTTAATGGCCCTGATGATGTGAAGGGTCATTGTATGCTCGGTGGCACAATGAACCGAGATCCCCGGGATGGAATCAGATTGGGCGACTCGGGTGGCTATTTCCTGAGGTGTCAGTCCCCTGGCCCTGTAGTTCTCTCTGAATGTATAGAACCTGCGGGGAGCAAGTCCATAGGCATCAATAATATCTGTATCTATTCCCGACTGCCGAGCTGAAGCTGCAAGATAAGCCAGACCGGCGGGAATACCGGGAATACTGCCGTAAAAATCCTTTTTCAGGTGAACTACCGGGGGACGTATCAGTATCAATTCAGTCACTATGATCCGATTCCACGGTTTCATCACCCGCCGCAAGTGCTTCCGGCCGCCCGATGTACTTTGATGTGGCTATGAGAAGGAATCCCCTGATGTATTTCGAAAGATCGAAAAAGCTGCTTATGCTTCTTATCTTCTTCCATATGAGTTTCGGTCTCATGTAGAATTTCCTGTGTCCGGCCTGAATGAGATATCTTATCTGCTCTTCCGTCATTCCCTCGGGGACAAAGGATACATTCTTGAAATTGAATCTGTTCTCGGTGAATTTGGCCGGCGTGATATTGCCCGAGAGAAGGTCTTCGTACACTTCTGTTCCTGGAAGAGGAGTAAGATTTACGAAAACAGCATAATCAAGGGGAATTGAACAGGCAAATTCGATGGTCTGAAGGCCTTCCTCATAGGTTTCTCCGGGAATTCCGAACATGAAGGTGCCGTAAGCTTCTATTCCTATGTCCGCAGTAAGCTCAACCGCTCTCTGTATCTGCTGGATGGTTGTCCCTTTCTTAAGGGTATCCAGGTTTTTCTGTACACCGGATTCAACTCCGTACAGTACTCTCCAGCAGCCGGCTTTCTTCATTTCCTCCAGCAGTTCTCTGTCAATGCTGTCCACCCTGGCGTTAACCGCCCAATCAACTTTTATTTTCCTTTCAATCATCTCCCGGCAGAATTCCATTGCCCGTTTCTTTGAGAGGGTGAATGTGTCATCCCAGAACGCTATATCGGTAACCCCATGTTCTCTGTAAAGAAGTTCTATTTCGCCTGCGATATTCGATGCGGACCTCATGCGAACATGCCTGTCAGTATGGCAGAATGTACATTTATACGGACATCCCCTTGCACCTATGATATTAGCGTGGGGAAGGCTCTTGTAGAAAGTGGGAGAGGGAATGTACGACGCTATATCAACAAGCTCATGGGATGGGAAAGGGAGAGAATCGATGTCTTCCGTTACAGCTCTTGGCCCGGTATCTACCAGGCTGCCGTCCTTAATAAACATGAGGCCGTCCACTTCTTCGAGGGATTCTCCTTTCTCGATGCAGGCGGCTAATTCACGCATGGAGTACTCTCCCTCTCCGATGACGATCACGTCTATTCCGCTGCATTCGTCAAAACACTTCTCTCTCCAGAGAGTAGGGTGGATACCCCCTACTACGATCAGGATTTTCGGAAAACATTTTTTCAGCTCATTCAGCATCCATCTGGAATTCTCCCAGTCAACGCTGGTTAGTGTTACCCCTATAATTTCAGGATTTATCTCGCTTACCTTTTCTATCATATTTTCCAGGGAGTAGAAGAGTCCTTCCATGTATATAACTTCATGACCATCCTCTTTCAGAAAGGGGGCAAGGTACAGCAGAGAAGGAGATGGAACAACATTTACAAGAGGTTTTATTGAAAGCCATTTGAAGGGAAAGCGGCGGACATTCATGAAATCATGCTGGTCCTGCTCCCAGGCAGCGGGCATGGTTAAAAGGACTATTTTCAATTTATGAACTTCTTTCCGTGTTCTTAGAACGAAAGCAGCGGGTAATTCCGCGACAGAGAGAAAATATACGATATCCTGACTGTCATACAAATCCTGACTCTTTTGTTACAACGTTCGCTTTGTTATCATCGGAACCTGGGTAAGAAATAAGTACAGATAAAATCTTCGTTTTCCTTTCACAAGGGTGGGAGTATCCTGAAAACAGCAATAGAAATATCTGTAGTGATTCCCGCCTACAATGCGGAAGCAACCCTGGACAGCTGCCTTAATTCTCTGAAGAAGCAGACTTTAGAACCTTTTCAGATCATTCTTGTGGATGACTGCTCCACTGACAGAACAACTTCCATAGCATCCGAAGCGGGGGTTGAAACCTTGCATTTCTCCAGTCGTGGGGGGCCCGCAATTGCAAGGAATGCCGGCGCAGACAGTGCTGAAGGAGACATAATACTCTTTCTTGATGCTGATGTAACAATTCCACCCGACCTCATAGAAAGAATAGTCGACTGTTTTAGCAGCGACAGCAGCGTTGTTGCCGTTCAGACTGTTTACTCACCCTATTGTCCCGCGGAAGATATGGTTTCAAGGTATCAGAATTTCTACTATTACCATGCCCTTGCAAGGATAAAGAATAGCTTCACCGCTACTTTCGCTACCTGGTGCGCAGCAATACTGAGAGATACTTTTTTTGAGATTGGCGGTTTCAATACAAGTATACCTGAACCTACCGTTGAGGATGAGGAACTTGGTTACGAAATAGCTGACAGAGGCCAGAAAATCGCACTTGCAAAGGATATTCAGGTAACGCATCTTGCCTCGTATACGATTTCCCAGTTCGCCCGGCGGAGACTGCGGATGGCCAGAGCTCAGGCGAAGAGCGGCTGGAGATCGATCAAGGAAAGGTTGCTGAAGAGATATATCAACCTCAGGGAAACCGGAACCCACCACAGCAGATGGGTTGTACTGAGCATACTGCTTGTACTTGGTGCAGGTTGTTCAATGGGAGCGTTCCTGACCGGTGTTGTACTCGGATTATCTTTATTGCCGTGGCTTCCTTTTGCTGCTCTTGCAGCGCTGATTCTTTCTCTTCTATGCCACCTTCATTTCTTCCGCAGCGCAGTTTCTCATTTAGGTATGAAGGTTCTACCCGGTTTCATGCTGCTATGTCTTCTTGATATGGCTATCCTGGGATGGGGTGTTTTTGTAGGAACAGTTCAGTTCCTGTCCGGAAAGCACTATTAGATTCTTCTGAAAATATATCTGACAAGAGTACGCAGAACTGAAAGCCCGTACGGAACTGGTTTAAGGCTTGAAAACCCTTCTCCGTGTACTGTAGGAATGGGTATTTCTTCAATGGAAAGCCCTGCCCTGATCGCTCCTACAAGCATCTCTGAATCAAAATTGAAAGTATTCGAATAACTTCTGTATGGTATCTCCAAAAGTGCTTTCCTGCTGTAAGCCTTATAACCGCTGTGATATGAGGTAAGTTTCCGCCTGAAAACAAGGTTCTCAATAGCGTTCAGCCATATGGTTCCATAATGTCTTGTCCTGGACATGCCGCCTTTTCGCATGTCTCCATAAAGAATTCTGCTGCCGCCCACAACGTCTGCACCCTTTTCAAACGGAATAAGCATCGGTTTCAGGTATTCAGGGGGATACTGACCGTCTGAGTGGAGCATCACAGCTATATCGCCATCATTTTCAAGAGTCCAGTCAAATGCGGTTTTCTGGACTCCGCCGTAACCCCTGTTCACAGGATGCTGAATAAGTAAGATCTTCGGGAATTCTTTCGAAAGCCTACTCGTAAGGTCGGCTGTACCATCGGAAGAACCGTCATCAATAACAAGAACGGTATTCAGGATTTCAATCGTCTCCGGTGGTATCTCCCTGATTACTTTCTCCATAAGCATCTCTGCGTTGTACGCAGGCATGTAGCAAACGATTTTAGAGTTTTCCAGAATACAATCCTTCACTGATGAGTTCTTTCCGCGTCGGGCAAGTGCAAATATGCATGGTATTCCATGTCCCTGGTAGGTTCGATGGCTTCAGATAGATCCTTTGTCCATGGCTCTATATGGAAACTGCTTCCGTCAAACCAGTAAAGGTAGGAGTTCCTCCCTGGATAGGCCTGCATGAATTGAATATCCTCACCTGGTGTCTGATGAGCGCAGTAGATAATTTCAGTGTCAAGAAAAGGTGAATTTAAATTCAAACCGCTGCAGATATTAGGGTAACCATGCTGTCCTGCCTGCATGAATACTATTGAGGGCGTTTCTACGGAACTTGAAACCGTTATCCGGGGCTGGTTGTCAATGGTCTGCCATGGTCCCGACCTGAGTTCTATTCCCTCAGGCAAATAAACGAACAGTGTAATCAGAAATAGACAGAAGGTAAAGACAGCCACCATGTTGCTTCCTTCAATCCCCTTCCTTCTCCTGGCATACTTTACCGCTTCTCGTAATCCTATAACCGAAAGAAGCAGGATAACCGGCAGGAAAGTGAAGTAATGTCTGGGTCCGTAATCGATGGCAGGGCAGTAATGAAGAAACATAAGCAACATGATTAATAAAAGAGGGACGAAAAGCAGAAGAACGCGCCTGGCCGACCGTACCCTTCTAATTGCCAGAAGCATGGGAAACAGGGATAGGAACGGCCAGCCGAATAAGATCGTGCTTCCGGTCCCTATCTGTCTTACAACGTTAAAAAGCCCTCTCAGGGGTGTATGCGCGTAATCACCGTATTCTGGAAACCAGGCTTTGTCCGGCCCGAAACCAATCAACTTTCCTCCCCTGACCAGATCGTACCCTGCATGGAGGGGATTTCCTGTGTAATAATTGTTCGATATCAGGAAGAACACAAAGGGTATCGCAGCAGCAGCGGCAGCAGGGGCCAGAATACGGAACCACCTGTCCCTGCAGCCCACTATAACTGCAAGTGGTATGAAGAACAGCCAGACGAGAACAGGATAGGGTTTCGTGGCAAAGGCAAGTCCTATAAGAAAACCGCTCGCGAGTGAGCATGCAACCGATGCCCCCTTTGCCCTCCTGGATATCAGGTAAAGTGACCATGTAACCAGCATCAGATTCGTATTATGGGCCATGAATGTAGTTGTCATAAAAAGGAAGAAAGGGGACAGAAGAAGAAGGATGACACTGATCCTGGCCATAGCCTCCCCTGTCCAGAGCCTTATCAGAAGGAAGATTCCAAGGAGGGAAAGCAAACCTTCAAGAGGGCCAAGTAGAGGAGCTGCGCCTGCGGCGGTGAAGGGCGTCATCAATAGTGAATGGAGGGGTGTATATACAATAAACCACATGTTATTCCTGAAGACGAAATGCCGGAACGGGAAATAGGCCATTGGATCGTTAACATCCGGCACCGGGGCTGCAAGTTGCCCGGCAGCATAGATCTTTGATTGGAAATAGTATGCGGCTTCGTCGCCACCTTTCGGGATCCCCTCGAAAGGACCATAAGCCATCCAGATGGAAAAAACCGCCAGAATTACGAGAAGAATACCTATGAATCTGGCTGTAGAGAGTTTTCCAATTTTTCTCAGAGTCAACTGGACAAGGTCTTTGTTAGACCTTCCGGCAAAATACAGAGCAAAGCAGAACGCTGCAGGAATCAGTAAAAAGAGCTGAACGATCTTATCTGACGGACCGCGTGGGAAAACTTCCATGTATCTGTACACAATGAAAGCGATTGTGAAAAAAGGACCGGCTGGTAATATGAGAATTCCATTCCGCATATCAGTATTTCCTTCCAGCCAGATGTATAATAATCCCGCTCAGCGCGGCAGGCACTATAAGTATAAGGTCGGGTAAAGTCATGAGTGATGCAATAAACCCTCTCATCCCTGCCTCCCTGACAGATGCGAACCAGAATCCCGCATGACCAGCTGTCAGGATTGAGAAGCCGGCAGCAGCAAGCCAGATTCCCCACATCCATCCTGCGGTATATGCCACCAGACCGGCCGGTATCAGCCAGACACCCGCTGCCCCGGAAATAACAGGCAGCATTTCAAGAGGAGTTGCCATTGAAACAGAAGGTACCGCATGGCCAGAGCTTCTTCGAAGAAGGTAGAGAACCTTCGACTTCATCATATTCCATTCGTATCCCATCAATTCAGGGAAAGTATACTCCCTCAAATGGTAAACCTCTATCTCAGGCGCCATCAGAATACTGCCGCCCGCACCAACGAGTCTTGCGGCAAAATCAGCATCCTCCACGGTTGCACCGGGAATTCTGTCATCGAACCCTTCCAGTTCCTGAAAAACAGATCTTTTCACCGCAAAGAAGAACGTTCCGCAGCCTGTAATGTAATCGCTGCCTATTCTCCTTGTGAAAGTGTAGTAGTAGTAGAAATTCTTATAGAACGTAGCCGGGTGACTTCCTGCGGCAACAGGGCTGTAGGTAGCCTGAACAGCCGCAGATCCCTGTTCGATGCGCTGCTGAAGCTTTTCTCTCCACCCTGCAGGGGCGACAGCATCGCTGTCTATGAACAGCACCCATTCACCGGAAGCGGTCATGACACCGGTATTCCTTGCCCCTGCGGCTCCAGGGCTGCCGGAACTGGAGATTACCTTCGCTCCAAGCCGCGAGGCTATCTCCCTGGAGTTATCGTTCGATCTGTCATCTACGATTATAAGTTCATCCCCACCGCGTAATTCCAGCTGGAGCGGTTCCAGAACGGCTTCAAGGGTCTTCTCGCTGTTATGAACCGGGATTACGACTGAGATCGATTTATCGTTTTTTTCCATAGTGCAGAAATCTGCTCTCCAACCATCTGAAGGAGACTCTTGGCTCCGCTCCACATCGCCCTCACCTGGAAGGGTGACATGATATTCATCAATCTGTAAAAAAGGAACTTCGGTCGAAAAAAGTACTTTATGTATGCCAGTCTTCGCAGCTCCATGATCTCATCAGCCGTCATGCTGAAAGGGACAAAACAGGGACGATCAAGAAGCATCCCCTGATCTGACAGATTCTCTGACATGGTGCCGAAAAGACCTTTCATCACACCCTTGTAGAGCGGCGTTCCGGGAAAGGGTGTTATCGGAAAGAACTCAACGGTAAAAGAACCGAGTTCTTTCGCGAATTCAATTGTTTTCAGCCCATCTTCGAATGTTTCTCCGGGAATACCGAAAATATATGTTGTGTGTGTTTTTATCCCGACACTGTGCGTTAGACGAACCGCTTCCCTGATCTGGTCAAGAGTCTCGTTCTTCATCAATGTGTCAAGATGCTTCTGTACACCGCTTTCCACCCCATAGTTTATACACCAGCATCCAGCCTTTTTCATTGCCTTGAGAAGAGGTCTGTCAACTGAATCCGCCCTGCAGGAAACCCACCAGCGAACTTTCAGGCCTCTCTCCATCAACTCATTGCAGAATCCATATACATGTTCATGGCTGAATGTGAAATGCTCGTCCCAGAATTTAATTTCACGGACTCCGTATTCATTTTTGTAATACTCAATCTCATCAACTATCAGGGAAGGGCTCCTGAGGCGTATCCTCTTACCGTACATCTTGTAACAGTAAAGACAGCTTCCATCGCAGCCTCTGCTTGCCAGCATCTGCATTGCGGGAACGGTTGAAACCTGCTCAAAACTGGGGTAGTAACGGTCCATTTCGCAAAGATCAACTGCCGGAAATGGTAGTTCATCAAGATTATCTAATATCGGACGTGGAGGTGTTCTGAGCAGCCTGCCGTTCTCTTTTATAAGAAGACCCTTGATATTGCCAGGACTGGAACCCTCTTCGATCGCGGCCATAAGTTCGCGAGATGTTATTTCTCCCTCACCTATGACAATCGCATCCAGAGATTCGGTATCATTCATCAATGTCTCGGGCATTGCTGTTGCTCCATGACCGCCAATAAATGTATAAATAGTTGGATTGGCTTCTTTTACGTCTTCGATGAACTGTTTTGCCTTATCCCAGAGAAGGCTTATAACGTAAACCCCCAGAGCATCTGCATTGAACTCAAGTGTTTTCCTTTTCATCTCTTCATTGGTGTAGAAAAACCCCTCAAGGAACAGTATTTCATGTCCGGCATCCCTCAGTACTGCAGCTACATATTGAAGTCCGGGTGTAGGCCAGCATCCGGAGATTCCGCGGGTATCCTTCGCTCGAATGTCATCAGGACCCCACGGAGGAACAACAAGCGCTATTCTCAAACTGATTCCTTCCTGCCACACAAGGATAAGTCGTTATCGAATATTAACTTCCTTATATTTGTATTGCTTAGCTCTGGAGAGCGCATAATAGTCCAGGGTGCCAATGAGGTCAAGAACTGACGGTGTTTAGAACCATCTTCAGCCAGAAGCATCAGGCGGTGAATGACGATCATGCTGGCTTGTGGAACATCGGTTATAATCATTGAAACATATTTGAAAATTGTATCTGATTGAGGATTGGACGAATTGAGTATGAAAGTTCTTATTACTGGAGGAGCGGGTTTTATCGGCTCACACCTGGCTGACCTTCTTCTTGAAAAAGGTTACGAGGTTCGCGCTCTTGATAACCTCGACCCGCAGGTTCACGGGGAAAATCCTGTCAGACCTGAATATCTTGCGCCCGACGTTGAACTTCTGGTCGGTGATGTTCGCAACCACATTGATGTTGAGAAAGCCCTTGACGGCTGTGATGTGCTTATACACTTTGCCGCGGCAGTAGGTGTAGGACAATCAATGTATGAAATCGAACACTACACTTCCGTGAATTCCCTCGGAGCCGCTGTTGTTCTTGAGGAAGCGGTCAAAAAGCGTGACAGTCTGAAAAAAATGCTGGTTGCCAGCTCTATGTCCATTTACGGAGAAGGTTTGTACGAATGCCCGCGTTGCGGTCAGTTCGCGCCGGAACTTCGCCCTTCAATGCAGCTCGAGCGGCATGAATGGGAAATCCGCTGTCCTGAATGTAACTGCTCTGGAGAACCTCTCCCGGTACCGGAGACAAAACCGCTGTACCCAACATCCATTTACGCGATTAACAAAAGAGATCATGAAGAGATGTTCCTGTCGATCGGAAATGCATACGGCATTCCTGCAGTCGCCATGAGGTTCTTCAATGTATACGGTACTCGGCAGGCTTTATCCAATCCATACACCGGAGTCGGTGCGATATTCGCATCAAGACTGCTTAACGATAATCCTCCCGTCATTTTCGAGGATGGCAGCCAGAGCCGTGATTTCATCCATGTTAAAGACCTGGCAAGGGCATGCTGGCTCGCTATTGAAAACCCCGAGTCAGCCGGAACTATCCTAAATGTAGGGACTGGAAAACCAAGCACCATTCTAAGAATAGGCCGGGCTATAGCTTCAGAGCTTGGTAAGCCGTCAGATAATTTCATTATCAGAAATGAATTCAGGGCCGGCGATATCAGGCACTGTTTCGCTGATGTATCCCGAACACGGGAAGTTCTTGGCTTCGAAGCTGAAATAAGTTTTGAGGAAGGCGTAAAGGATCTCTGTAGATGGGTTGCGACATGCACATCTTCCGATCTTATTGACAGAGCAACTGAAGAACTTGAGGAACACGGGCTTACAAGGTAACTGTTGAACTGCTTACGGTAAGAGATTTCTCCTCAGTGGTATCCTGTTCCTGAAAAAAACTGTTTCCGTGAATCCTATTTCTATCAACAGTTTTCTTCCTTCAGAAAGCCCATAGAATATGTATGGTTCCCGGTGAGTGTCTGATCCAACTGTTATCAGCTGACCGCCCATGTTTTTATACAGGGCAAGAATATCCATCGTTGGGTATGTGATGTTCTCCTTCCGGCGCAGACCGGACGTGTTCAATTCAAGCGCGATTTCCCTGTCAATAATGACCTCGAGAATATGAAGTATTGTATCGGGCCACAGTTCAAGTTCGTTGAAATCATACTCCAGTCCCGCAAGTGCCAGCCCTCTTCTGAAAAGCCCCATATGCGCGAGTATGTCCATATCCGCTTCTTTAACCATCTGCAGTGTTTCATTATAGTACTGCTCTACGATTACAAGAGAATCTCTATCCGCATAGATCTCACTGCCCAGAACCATACCTATTCCCGCCAGCGAATGGAGAGCTCCCGTAACGAAGTCATAATTGGAATAATCAACAAGGTTCTTCACCTGTTCCTCGTAAATATGGGGTTCCCCAACCTCAATTCCTTTCAGAACAAGTATTCTGTTACCAGCTTCCCTCCTGGCAAGATCTATGGATCGATTGTAAATGCTTTCTTCAAATCCTCCATAACAGTAATCCTCCGGATCAAGATCCACATGAGCGACAAAACCGATTCCCGCAAGATTCATATTCAGCCCTCGTGCGACTAATTCATTCGCTGGAATATCGGCGTCAGGGGAATCGTCCGTATGTACATGCATGTCAATTAAAAACATAATTTCTCTTTCCTTAAGCTCTGTATATATCCTGCTTACGTCATTTGCTCACGTTCGTTACTTAATATATATTGATGTTGTTATGTTTTGTAATCACTGAAAGGATATGCAGCATGAAGCTTGTTTTTTCTCTTTGTCTTCTTGTGTCCGCGCTGGCGTTTGCGGACGCTGACCACCTTCTTCTGACTGAAATATGCGATACTCCCACGGCGGGAGAGTTCGTGGAGATTTGCAATCCCACCGCATCGACAATCTCTCTGTCACTCGTACATATCACAGATCTGTATGGTGACAGCTCCTGTATCGACGATTTCTATCCGCAAATCGCGCTTGGACCAATTTCATACCAGAGTGCTTACGATTTCCTTGTGAAATTCCCCTACGGTGACGAAATAGCCCCCGGTCAGGTAATCGTTATCGCCATGAGCGGGTCAGCATTTGAAACTGAGTATGGGGTCCAGGCCGATTACGATATCATGGGCACAGGCGGCGGAGCAACTGTTATGAGTGTACCGACGAACGGTTTTGCCGGTGCAACTGCAGGTCTGACCAACTCGGGCGAGACGGTTACTCTTTTCTCGTACGATGACTCTTCCGACAGCGACGATCTTTGTTACGATATCGATTACGCGGTCTGGGGAGACGATGAAGGTGAATTCGTCGACAAGACCGGGATCACCATCAACTCTTCAACCTACCTGAATGATATTCCATGGGCCAGCCAGGATGCTATCTTCAATACCGGTCACGCTTATGGATTTACTTTCCAGAGAATAGACCTGTGGGAGGGAACTGAAACCCCTACTGGTGGAAACGGCATAACAGGCCACGATGAAACAAGTGAGAATCTCAGTGAAACATGGTGCGAGGCAGAACCTACTCCCGGTACGGTCTACACAGCGCTCGAACGAGAAACCTGGGGATCGATCAAGTCAACTTTCTGACCTACGGTTCTTAGATTGCATATCTACGGGGACATGCACGCTCTGGTGCGTGTCCCCGTTATTCTTTATCAGCGTGCGTGTCCCCGTTATTCTTTATCAGCGTGCGTGTCCCCGTTATTCTTTATCAGCGTGC
>DAOWJX010000338.1 GCA_030640155.1 Candidatus Aegiribacteria sp.
ATTTTCAAGAGTATCAAGATATATGTTTCTCATTCTACCCCGGCTGTCACGCATCAGACATGATCCTCCCTGTCTGAGATGACCTATCGCGACAGGACTGGCCAGTACTCTTAAACCGGAAACATCGACTGAGGCCTGAAAATCAGAACTGTCCGGTACCTCCCAGTCATGGATTAGCTGTATATCGAACGATGCATCCCCGCCAAGCCTGAGCCCATTGAGTTTGCCCAGTAATTCATCCGGGATGGATTCAATCAGGTCTTTGCCGGAAATATCCTCACCCCATAATCTCATCACGAACCTCGGGTGCTGCTCAAACCTGCCGGTAATGTCAAAATTGACCGGAACAATCCCGAATACTGCTGAACCGGAATCGATATTTACTTCCCGTGAACTCATACACACGGTACTCTGAAATCGTAATTCTGCAATCGTATTAACGGTATCATCCGACAGAAGGGTTGAATATATCCTCACAGAATCAAGCCGGGCATCAACCGCGATTCCGATAGTATCACTGTCCACGAATTCAAGAAAAACGGTACCGGAAGGAGCGAAATCAATGTAGATATCTCCAAGCATTGATCCAGCCTGAGCGATCAGAAATTCTCTCAGAGTCGAAATATCAGTTGACAGACTGACGTAAGGTTCACCACCGGCGTTATTCATTGAAAACAGTATCTCGGTCGGATCACCATTGACTTCAGTGATAACACCGCTGGCATATAATGTGTTATTCCAGGTCGCGCTCAGGTTTCCCTCCAGCTCAAAACCCTGAAGCATTTCAGGCAGAGTGAATAATTCCTCCGGTATTCGTCTGAACTGAAACCATTCTACATGAAGGCTGTCGTAATCGTAACCAATCAAGATATTACCGCACCCACTGCCCCACTCACTTTCAAGCAGGAAAGTTATCGAATCCCCGGTAGCCTTCCCTGAAAATACTCCGGACACAACCGTTGTTTCACCACCATGAATGATTTCAATTTGATTAAATCTGCCCGGTGGAAAATCACGATGCTGACGCTGCCTGATCACATCAGTATCACGCTCAGGCAATTGCCAGGTTCCACCGGCTGCAAGCAGACTGTCGATTTCAGGAGAGAACGGGTTACCGCTCCAGTAGACAATAAGTCTGTCTATTGACAGGCTTCTGCCAGGAAGGATAACCCCATCGAGAATCAGTATCTCCGGGGCAGTTCTAACGCTTCCGATTGAGGCGGCTTCGTCAAGTTCTCTCAGAACTTTCAATGTAATCCGGGTAGATACCGCATCAATCCCCAGAACGATGAATAGAAGCGCCGTGAGAGAGAGAAAAGCTGTTATGGCAGCAAACCTCAAACTGCAGGGACGCTTCAACAATTACCGCTTATCCAGAGCCTGAGCAATCTCATCCAGAATGGATATTGCCGCCTTTCGCGGGTTATCAGCCTTCGTTACCGGTCTTCCGACAACCAGCGAAGTTGCACCTGCAAGAATCGCTTCAGTGGGAGTTGCTACTCTTTTCTGATCATTCGAAGGTGCCCCTGCAGGTCTTATTCCCGGTGTTACTATCAGGAATTCAGATCCGGCAGCCTCTCGTACGGCAGCCGCCTCTACCGGAGAACAGACGACACCAGACAGACCAGCATTCTTCGCGGAGACAGCCATTCTCGTTACCAGCTCCATCGGAGAACCGTTAAAGCCAAGAAATGACAGATCATCACCGGACAGGCTCGTAAGCACCGTTACTGCCAGAATCTTCGTATTCCCCTCAACAGCCTCGGCAGCAGCCTTCATCATCGCAGCTCCGCCGGACGCATGGATATTGATAAGCTCAGGTTTCAATCCGCATGCTGATCTGACAGCTCCAGCCACCGTAAAGGGAATGTCATGGAATTTCAGATCCAGAAACAGCGGGAATCCGGATTCAGAGATCTCCCGTACAAGTGGAGGACCTTCTCTGACAAACAGCTCAAGCCCAACTTTCATCCCCACCTGAAGCCCTTTCAGCTTCTCAAAGAAAACTTTTCTGTTCTCCATCTCCCTGCTGGTTATAGCAATGTACAGTCTTGTTTCACTCATTTCCAACCACCCTCAGCATAACTGAAATTTTTGTCCCCACTTATTCAATTACGTTAATCAGCACGTTCGCAATACCCGCTTCGAGCATTCCCAGCCTTTCAGCAGCACCTTTTGAAAGGTCTATTATTCTTCCACCAACATACGGACCTCTGTCGTTCACCCTGACTGTTACCTGCCGGTCATTATCCAGATTGCGAACTCGAAGTACTGTGTCGAAGGGTAGCGTGAGG
Source organism: Candidatus Aegiribacteria sp. (assembly GCA_030640155.1). Classification (GTDB taxonomy): domain Bacteria; phylum Fermentibacterota; class Fermentibacteria; order Fermentibacterales; family JCC-6; genus Aegiribacteria. The sequence continues at coordinate 2,295 of DAOWJX010000338.1, forward strand.
TGAGCACATGTCATGGCGTTCATATCGAATGTTTCACCGTTCGCGGTCAATTTGCCATGAAATCCAGGACCGTAATAAGAGGCAACACCACGCTGCCGGAATCCTGCTACTACCCCTGAAGCTGAAATACCCCCCGAACGGTAGACCGGGCTGGATATCAATCCACAACCTGACAAAAGAAGAGATATTAAAAGAAGCGAAATTACAGGTTTCAGTCGGAATCACCTTCCAAAAGATGAATGATACCTTTCATGAGTTCACTTGCCGCGTTCGGTCTTCTCATGAGCCATGTTCCAACCTGAACCATGGCAGCTCCTGCCGCAAGCAGTTCAAGTATATCCCCCGAACAACTGACACCACCTGACGCAAGAACCGGTATCCCAACCGCTTCACTTGTTATGAATACCCTTGCCACAGTCAATGGAAGCAATGCGGGTGACGAATAACCGCCAACCTTCCTTTTCAGAAGCGCTTCTCCTGTCTGCCAATCTATCTTCATGCCGAGAAATGTATTACAGACTGTCACGGAATCTGCTCCTCCTGCTTCGGCAGCCCTGGCTGACTCTGTGATGCTGCCCTCGTTGGGAGTAAGTTTTACACTGAAAGGTCTGGAAGAAACGCTTTTTACAAGGGATGAAATCCGCTCTACTGTCTCAGGTGAAGCTCCGAAGGCTATACCTCCGGCTGCAACATTAGGGCAGGATACGTTCACTTCGTATCCGAAGGGGACCGGGGACTGCTCCAATTTTTCTATGACTGCCGGAAATTCCTCAACAGTCTCGCCGGCGACATTTACTATTAAAGGGCATGGAAGATCTGCTGCCTGTGGGAGCAGTGTCTCCAATACTTCATCAACACCGGGATTCGCGAGCCCTA
>DAOWJX010000195.1 GCA_030640155.1 Candidatus Aegiribacteria sp.
AGGACCGCTAATTTAATTACACGCTGGTTTCTGTGGATTCCCACAGGACCGCTAATTTAATTACACGCTGGTTTCATTTTGCTATTATCCTCGCTCCTTCTTCTTTGGAACTCAAGATATATAAATGTGTATAACTGAATTGATGACAGCATCGGGGACATGCAGGCTCTGCTGAGTATCCCCCAAAAGCAAGAAGCTCTGCTACATGTCCTAAAAAGCATGAAGCTTTGCTGCATGTCCCCCAATACAGCAAAGTTAATTACTTTATCCGGTTCTACAGAAGAAGGAGTAAGAGATGAAACTGATCAGCTTTATATTTATACTGGTGCTGTTTTCCTCTGTCGCATCAGCAGCTGTAGCTCCGGGTCCCTCTGAGATATTTGAATGGGTGGCTTACCCTGAAGTAGGCAATCCGGAATTGATCAATCCTGCAGGATACAATTTTATAAACAGCCTCCGACTGAGAATAGGCATGGCTGCTTCTGACAGCGCCTTTGAGGGGTTTGACCGTTTATCCATAGCATTTCCTGGAGCAGGTTTCTCGGGATGGTGGAATGATGATTACGATATGCGACGATTCACTCTATCGAGCGGAATGTACCTGTTTGATCAGATAGCATCCATTGGTGTCGGTTACACCTGGTTCGATCCAACTGTTAAAGGAAATCAATGGTCCGGAAAACAATTCTTTACGTTCGGCGTGACAATTCGACCTGTTGAATGGTTCAGTTTCGGGATGGTCCGGCGGGGGGGAGTCGATCTCCCCGGTGATGATGATGTAGAAGCTGTATACAGAGCCGGATTTGCAGTCAGACCTTTTGGAAACCGGCTTACACTGGTTACCGATTTTGAAACCGAGAGAGAGTTTGATAACAGCCGATTTTCCGGGGGAGTTGAATTCAGCCCTATGGACGGCCTGACTATTCGCGCTGAAGCGGGTAGTAATCATCTCAGTCTAGGACTTGAAGCCGGATTCGGGACAACATCCTTTGCCTGTGGGGCAACAACAGACGAGAATTACTCTTACACCGGTTCCAGGAGCGATTTTACCTTCTCATCTGAGCCTGGCCATAATCTGCTCACTCCTTCCGGCAGGTTCGTTCGTTTTGAAATTGAGGATATGGATGAGCTTCAGCAGAGACCTTTCCTCAGCGGAGTTCAGCCCTGCTATACCGAGACAGTTCTTCTGCTCGACAGAATTGCTTCTGACAATTCCGTATCCGGAGTGATAGTGGATATAAGAGGACCTGTTGCTTCTCTTGCTCAGGCTGAAGAGATCCGCGCTCTTCTCAGCAGAATAGTGAGATCAGGTAAAAAGGTTTATGTCTTCCTGGAAAACGGCAGTAACGCTGAGTATTATGTTGCGTCATGTGCAAGCAGAATCTGGATGCATCCATCCGGATCAATTTCGTTCCTCGGTCTTTCCGCAGAAGCTTTCTTCGCGAGAGATTTTCTTGACCGTATCGGCATTTACCCCGATCTGGTACATATAGGTGAATACAAGAGCGCAAGTGATATGCTGACAAGATCTGACATGTCCGATGCCCAGAGACGGGCCATGACAAGCCTGCTGGAATCGCTGCAGATGGAATTAATAGCAGGTGTGGCTAATGGACGGGGCCTGGAACCGGCTCAGCTTCGTTCGATAATGGACACAGGTCCCTATACGGCGCAGAGAGCGGTTGCCTACGGCATGGTTGACGGGGTCTCCTTCCAGGATGAGGTTGAAAGGCTGGCAACAGAGGATTTCGGAAGGCATTTCACAGCAGTTTCCCTTGAAGAGTACGCTTCTTCCATACCTGAATACAAAGCCTGGGGACAGGACAGCCACATCGCAGTTGTTGTCGCCACCGGATACATCTGGACGGGGTCCAGCGGATCATCATTCCCATTTGGAAGAACTATGGGAAGCGAATCGATCTGTGATGCTCTCCAGACTGCCGCATCGCAGTCCGGAGTGAAGGCCATCGTACTGAGGATAGATTCTCCGGGCGGTGACGCTCTCGCCAGTAATGATATGCATCATGCAGTAGAAAGAATCATTCAGGAAATTCCGGTGATAGTATCCATGGGTGGTGTTGCCGCATCCGGAGGTTACTATATGGCCTGTGGAGCAGACAGGATATTCGCTGACAGAATGACGATAACAGGCTCTATCGGGATAATAACCGGCAAGTTTTCATTTGGAGAACTTATAGATAATCTCGGCATCAATATTGAAGAAGTATCAACAGGTTCAATGGCGTCAATGTCCAGTGTCTTCCGCCCGTATACTGATGTGGAACGCAGCAGGGTCTTCGACCTGATGGAGGATGGGTATAACTGCTTTGTTGAAACAGTGGCTTCAGGCAGGGGGATGACCTTCGAGGAAGTTGATTCCATCGCTCAGGGCAGAGTCTGGTCCGGAATCGACGGAGTCGAGATAGGAATTGTGGATGAGATCGGCGGGGTGGTTGATGCTGTTCATTACGCAGCTGAAATATCAGGAATGGATTCGGATGGAGACCTCCGTGTACGGATATATCCGACTCCTTCTTTCCCCGGTTTAATTGAAATGCCCGGTTTCGGAATTACATCCGGAATTCTGGATTTATTCAATCCGGAGCAGATTCTTTATCTCATGCAGCCGATTTTCATAGACTAACCTTCATTCGCGGTGAGAAATGATAGGCGCTTAACGTCAACCGAATTGATATGACAGGTTGACAATTCAGAGCCGAATTCTCATTGTTCAAGCGATTTTTTATCTTTCTGGATATCTTCCTGGTTATAACCAGATTTGCATGGGGTAGTAACAATGGATAAAGTCTCGAGCAGAATTCTCGAAATGCTCAGATCGAACACAGGTTATATTTCAGGTCAGCAGATATCTACGGAATTCAGGATTACCCGGGCTGCAATCTGGAAGCATATTAGAGATCTGCGGAAAACAGGATACATAATAGATGCTATTCCCAACAAGGGCTATCATCTTGCTTCATCTCCCGATATCCTTTTTGAGGAGGAGATTCACTGCCTTCTCAGCGCCAGGACTATAGGAGAGACAGTTATTTTCCACAGGGAAATAGATTCCACCAACAGCGTTGCCATGCTTCTTGCTTCCGATGGAGCGCCTCATGGGACAGTGGTTACATCCGATTCCCAGACCAGCGGACGCGGAAGGCGGGGTAGAGAATGGTTCTCTCCTCCCGGGTGTAATCTCTACATGTCTGTTATTCTCCGTCCATCTGTTTCACCTGCGGAAGCTTCACAAATCCCGGTAATCTCAGTCTTAGCTGTAATCAGAGTTCTGGAACATTTGAATACAGGTCTTCCTTTTCAGATCAAGTGGCCCAACGATATTCTATGCCGCGGGAAGAAAGTGTGCGGAATACTCTGTGAAATGAAGTCCGACATGGATCAGGTCTATCATGTAGTTGTGGGAGTCGGTATTAATGTTAATGTGACATCTATGGATCCATGCATTTCCGATATCGCTACATCTCTGAAACTGGAAACGAATCAGGACTACTCCAGAATACAGCTTTCCGCATCTCTGCTGGAAGAATTGGAGGAGATTTACCTGGAATGGTTGCAGGAACGGAATTTGAAGAGATATTTAGAAGAGTGGGAAAGATACTCGCTCCTGATTGGCAGGAATGTAAAAATAGAAACCCCATCAGAAACAATTGCCGGTATTGCCACAGGACTGTCAAATAACGGATCCCTCATATTGAGACTTCCCTCCGGCGCTATCCGTGAAGTCTATGCCGGAGATGCTCATATAGCGAACCACAATTCCAAGCCCCATATGAGGGGACATGCACTCTGAAAAAGCTATCCGGGGACATGCACTCTGAAAAAGCGAACGGGGACATCCACTCTATGGTGGGTGTCCCCTAAAAACAAGTCGCTCTGGTGCGTGTCCCAAACAAAACACCCGGGGACATGCACGCTCTGGTGCGTGTCCCCTTCATAGAATGTTTTGCAGTACTAAGACATTCCCTGTTTAAGAATATACCGACCTGATGAAGTTACTTTGTATCCGTACTCAGGAACTTTCCGAAGAGCCAGGCCAGTGGGATCCAGAGAATGAATACGCCTATAAAGAATGGCAGGGCATGATCAATCTCAAGCTCGCTTGCATGGAGACAGACAATTCCCGCGATGCTCCAGCCTACCAAAAGCAAACCCATTATTACGTTTCCCATTTCACGCATTCCCCGCGCGAATGAAGCGAGTCCTACTGCGGTGAAGAAAGACGGCCACCATTTTCCGACTGATACTCCCAGACCCCAGAGCAGGAAGAGTATCCCGACTCCTCCGAAAATAAATGCGAAAATAACGATACCCCTGCTCTTTCCATTCATACTACTCTCCCCCTTCAAACGGTGGAGACAGGCTGGTCAGGTCTATCAGCCAGCTCTCTCCGAATTTTCTGACGATAACCTCCTGGAGGCCATCATCTATTCTGACGACAACTACACAGACCAGACTGTCAGGATAATTGACAGACTTTATGCTGGTACTGAGATTATGTGCATCTGAAGAACTGGTGACCATCCTCGCGAACAGATCTTCGCCAGTAAGGTTCTGGAATTCTTCTTCCGTCATGTCGCCCGCAAGCCTGCATGCAGCTTCCTGGGATTCAGTCCAGCCGAATTCATGAAGGATTACAGCGGTTGAATCGTACCATTGCCGGCTTTCCGGTGTTATGAGGGACCAGGCTTCAGCATAGCTGGAATCGGCAATAGCCGTAGCAAATGATTTTACAGTAACGGAAGCACCATTGTCATCCCCGCATGCAATCAAAACGGCAAGAAAGAAAATGGAAACAGTGAAGATCTTTCTCTTCACAATACGTGCACCACCATTCCACTTCGAAGTTTAGGCTCGAACCAGGTTGATTTGGGAGGCATGACATTACCGCTGTCAGCCACATTGATGAGTTGATCAATTGATGTCGGGAATAGAGAGAAGGCCACGGAATACTTCCCGGAATTCACCAGTCTCTCCAGCTCTTCTGTTCCACGGATTCCCCCAACGAATTTGATCCTATCACTGATTCGCGGGTCATCGATTCCAAGAACAGGATTCAGGAGATTTTCCTGGAGAATACTGGCGTCAAGGCTTTTTACAGGATCGTCTACCGGGAAACTGCCCTTCCTTGGTTCAAGGTTGTACCATTTGCTGCCAAGGTACATGGAGTACATGAGATTCTGGCTCGGTGAAGTATCCGAACTCTCTGATACAGTAAATTTCTCTTTTACTCTGTCAATGAATTCATCCACTGTATTCCCATTCAGATCAGTAACAACTCTGTTGTACGGCAGGATTTTCATCTGACTCTTCGGGAATATCACGGCGAGGAAGTAATTGTATTCCTCATTGCCTGTATGCCTACTGTTGTTGTTCTGTCTTTTCTCCGCGATGATTGTCCCCGCGGCGCTTCTGTGATGTCCATCTGCGACGTAAAGGGAGGGTATCCTGGAAAAGATATTCTCAATCATTTCGATATCTTCATCATCATTGACAAGCCAGAGAGTATGCCTGATGCCGTCCGGAGCTGTGAAATCGTATTCGGGATCAGTTATATCACATATTCGATCCTGCAATGAGTCAAGTTCAGGAACATCGGGATAGGTAAGGAAAACCGGTCCACACTGGGCGTTCTGGGTTTCTATATGCCGGACCCTGTCCTCTTCCTTTACTTTTCTCGTGAACTCATGCTTCTTGATGAGATTGTTCCGATAGTCCTGAGCGGAAACGGTTGCAACAAGACCAACCTGCGAATGATCACCCATGATCTGACGGTAAAAGTAAAATATGGGCAGTTCTTCCTGAATCATCGCTCCATTTTCCATTAACCGACGAAGATTTCTGGCACCCTGTTCGTATACAGATCTGTCGTAAAGGTCGATAGACGGTTCAAGATCAACTTCCGGTTTTACAACTCTAAGGAAGCTTAGAGGATTTTCTTTAACAAGTTCACGCGCTTCGTCAGAATCGAGTACATCGTAAGGGCGAGAAGCGATCTTCTCAGCAAGTTCTTTTGCCGGGCGAAGCCCGTGAAACGGTCTGACTTTAACCATAATAGCCTCCACTAGAATATCATATGTATTCTCTAATATTGGATTTCTGAAGATAGAAACGAACAGCAACTTATACAAAGAATCTACTTCTGAGAAGGATAGAACGCAATGTTTCACGTGAATCCGCATATTTTACCATGTTAATGTTATCATACATCTGGCACGGGAAAGATAATCCATATATTTATATGAAGCACTGACTGTTCTATTTGTTTATCGAGACGAGATCATCCGAATCTCTGGTGCTGGATACAGGCGAAGGAGAGAAATGAAGCTGATCACCGTAGCAATCGTAATGTTCTCAGTCGCACTCGGCGCATTAGCCGGCGAGGAACCTCTGTTTCCCGATGGTGTGAATCAGATCCTGGGCCGAATTCAACCCGACATGAGCGAAGCGCAAGTTGAGGAAATCGTGAAAATCTACTATCCGGATGCTATTCGCGCAGGCGGTATATGGTCGGGACAGACTGGATTTGTGGACTTCGAGCTGACATCCCGCTACTCTATCTCCGTTGCGGAGTACAATAATCCTGAAAATATTAATTCCCGTTTCGTACATTCCGATATGATTTTGTATGTATACGATTGTGAACTGAACCGAAGAATCAACATCTCATTCCACAATTGGGATGATGAAACGACAGATGACTGAATGTTGAATAAGGGGGGCTCATGAAAATCGTTGATTTAACAGAAGAGTATGAGGGCAATTACTTCGTTTGTCTCGAAGATTGGTCAGATGAGATAAAGGAAGCTGGAAATCATAAGGAACGCTGGTATCAACAGATGAAGGATAAGGGTTTAGGTGTTAAACTGGCCCTTAATGACGAAGGAAAACCGGTCGGCATGATTCAATATATCCCAATCGAATACTCTTTCGCTGAAGGGAGCGATCTATACTTTGTTCTGTGCATCTGGGTTCACGGATATAAGAACAAGGGGGTTGGGAATTATCAGAAACAGGGAATGGGCAAGGCATTGATAACAGCGGCGGAAGAGGATGTGAAAAAGAGAGGGGCGAAAGGGTTGGTTGCCTGGGGAGTACCTCTCCCGGTATTTATGAAAGCATCCTGGTTTAAAAAGCAAGGATATGTTCAAGTAGATAAAGAAGGTTTTTTGGGAAGGGTTCTGTTGTGGAAGCCATTTTCGAATGATGCTGTCCCGCCAAAATGGATTGAAGCCTGTAAAGAGCCTGAATTAGATCATGGCAAGGTATCTGTCACAGGATTTATCAATGGATGGTGCCCGGCTTACAATATGGTTTTTGAAAGGGCTAAGCGTGCCTCTTCGGAACTTGGAGACCAGGTTGCTTTCCATGGGATAAATACTTCTGACAGGGAAGTATTCGACGAATGGGGCATTTCTGATTCTTTATTCATTAACAGAAAAAAGCTTAATACCGGTCCTCCTCCATCATACAAGAAAATATTGAAGAAAATATCAAAGGAACTGAAAAAATGAGGAACATGAATTTTCATACACAAGGCATTTTGTCCTTTATCTTATTCATGGTTGTTTCTTTGTATTCAGGATGCGCTGATTCACAATGGACTGAACCATTTCCAGACAGATTGAGTATTACTGTACTTGACAGTATAGGTATTGAAACCGGTGATTCCTGCTATGTCCTTGGCTCGATAGTTGATGCTGAAATAGCACCATCAGGATCGATACTTATGCTTGATCAGATTACCTGCTGCATCAGGAAATTCTCCCCTGAAGGAGAC
>DAOWJX010000050.1 GCA_030640155.1 Candidatus Aegiribacteria sp.
ACAAACGTTCATACTGGCCATCGCTGAACGCAAGCGGAAGCTGGAACTGGAATAACGATGAACTTGATTTCGACGATTTCACCGATAGAGACAGCTGGAATGTTTCTTTGACAATGAGCTGGACTTTGTTTGACGGGTTCAGCAGGGAAAGCAGAATTCAGTCGTCCAGGGCTTCCGTTCTAAGGCAGCAGGCATCATTTGAATTACTGGACAACTCGCTCAGAACCGCTGTATTGACACGACAGAACGATCTGATCAGTTCTATTGAAACATGGCAGTTGTCCCTGGAGCTTTTAAATCAGGCAGAAGAACAGCTCCGGCTCTCAATGATGAGTTATGACCTGGGCAGTCTTTCCCTTCTGGACCTGCTTGATGCTCAGTCAGGGGTTTCTGATGCAGAGGTTTCTCTTGAATCCGCAATAACGTCCAGTCTTATCGCTGAAGCCAGACTTTTTGTTCTTCTAGGACAGGCACCCAGAACAGGGGAATAGAATAAACAGAATCAAGGTTCGGGATTTACGGAGTTTTCAATAAGGGTATCAACTGAAGTTAGGGGTTCATAATAAGGAAAAGTTTAGTACTGCTGCTTATTCCTGTTCTGGCAGGTTGTCTGTCTGCGGGTAACAAATGGCAATTGCACGGAGTGAATTTCTCGTATACACGCCCTGGCACATTTGAAAAAGTCACGATGTTTCCGGTAGTCTGGGATATTCGAAGCACAGGACACGTGTACCGCGAATATCTTGATGCGTACGGTCTTGCCACCCGCGAAGATCCAGTTCTTTCCCTTCTTGTGGAAGCCCGGCATAGCGGTTTCAATACCGCAATAGTCAGATCCGAACTCTGGTTTCAGGAAGTTCCTGAACCATACGGGGCTGGTAATGATCATTTTGCTGAGATTGCAAACGCCATTCGAGAAACAGGTATGAATATTATCGTTGGAGGCTTCTGGACAAATTTCTGGAAGGTCGAACATAATGATGCGGTTCTGGAATATCTCTACGAATATGTCCGCCAGACTGCGCTGATGTATGATGGTGATGCGATTGGTGTTTTTGGGTTTGATGAACCTGCAGTGAAATTTCTTGAAAATCCTGATGACGGATATCGCTGGCTGGGAATGGTGGATCATTATTCCGCTGAGTGCAGAGAACGGATTCGTCTTCCTTTTACATCTTTCATTTCAAAACACGGAGATAACGTTTCTGGTATCTGGGTGCCCTACAGTGATACAACAAGTGTCCTGAACAGGTTTTCAAGATTTCTGGACATGGTTACTCTCAACATGTATCCGGTTAAAAACAACGATCGCAGGACCAGAACTTTTGAGATGAACACAGACAGCATACTATTCTGTGGCGCAACGAATTTACTTCCTTCACCGTCACCCTATTATGAGGTATTCTGTGATCAGGACGAGTTTTACACAGTGAACAGTGACGACGGAGTATGCAGCTTTCGAGTTTATGAATTCACCTGGAGTTATGATTTTGAGGATTTTGATCTAAATCTTACGCGGGAGATTGATCTTCCCTTTGTACCGACTGATGTGGCTGCGAGTGATTTCAGAGCATCCGATACAGGTTCAAGGGCCGGAGTAAATCACAATGTCAATGGTGCTGTTGTGCTGTGGGACAGTCTGTCGAACGCAGGTAGAGCAGTAATGGTTGTCTATTATGACGGAACTGATCTGGTACTCTATCCATTACCTGATTTTCAGGAGTCCGGAATTGCTAGGCCACTGGCTTTCTGTGTTGGTGAAACAGGCTATCGTGGGGATGGAGGAGTATTTGACGGTGTAATTGGTAGAAGTAACACCGCAATTCTGGGAGTTTATGCTGATAATAACAATGATGTTTTCGTCTATATTTTTTCCAGAGGGGAGTGGGGAGAATTTCAGATGGACACCCGTAATCCCCTTCAACTATCCAACTTTACTCCCGATAAAGTTGTATGGGGAAGGTTCTGGGGTGATTCAGAAAGTGAAGACTGGCTGAACAATTGTGACTGTGGATTCGTACTGCTAAGGGAAAACGGAAACTACATCACAGCTCGACCCGGAAGCGGTGAAGAGAACTGGATGCTCATTCCTGAAGACGGGGCATACTACGAAGACCTTTTCGGAATGAATTACGAACCGGTTTCCATATTTATCACCCGCGATGACTCAAGTGAGCCTCAGTGGTCTGCCGGTATTGACTTCATATCAGCTGTCTTTGAAGACAGATTTGTACGAACGCGAAGCAGAGAAGGCTCAGCACCGTTCGATTCTCTGACAGATCTGGAGATTCAAGGCGATTATCCTGATATTATCGCTGCATCAGCTTACCATCCCGATAAACGATACGGAGACGTTCTGCTGTGTATTACCGATGAGGGAATCCTGGAATCAAGTCATTCTATCCAGAGTTCTGAGCTGGCAGAATTTATTGAACTGCAGGAAGTGCGTTATGCATCAGGTCAGGATATCTATTCCGGAGCCAGGGTACTTAATACAAGAAGACCTATTCGAGCCGGTATTCTGATTAGCTCTTCCGGTATCTGTTTTACAGGCTCCGAACTGTACTGGGACTATTTCGATATTTTCAGATTTGATGTTTTCTCCGGGTGTTTTGAAACCGCGATGGATAATGGTGTGAAAACGACAGATATTGATAACTGCGTTTTTGCGAACATTCAGGCTTATGGAAGGCACGCTTTTGGACTCCCAAGCTACTGTTCCTCAAAGGATACTTTGCTGTATATGGTTACAGTTCCCCTGATAAGAGGTTCCAGGGGGATAGTATTCTATGCAATGGATTTAGCTCTGAAATCCGGAAATCTCAAAAGTGATGGTTCTCTGAGATATCCGAATCTGCTGCAGAACTGGGGTCCCAGCAGGGATCATGGGAACGTTGATCTGGTTGGAAGAATTCATGAATCAATCGCGATTCTTACCGGTAATCAACCGGGTGGGGGACCGAATTTTCTTGAAGCTCTTGTGAGCGATCATTACGGAGCTCTTTCTGACGAAATTGCTGTGAATTGTGAAATTGAAGCAGGGGGATATCTGCCTGAACCGCAGAACAGCACTCTGAATTTCCTGGTGCTTGAGAAAAGCGATAATGGAAGAATTCTGCTTCTTGTAGCCAATGATTCGCACTATCAGGTTTCTGCCGGTCAGGCTATATGTCTGCCGGGTCGATTCGCGGAAGACTATTTAATTCATACGCACGGAGGATTTTCCCCCATATCTGAAACTGTAAGGCGCAGGGGATCCGTATTTTCCAGGGCGTTCAATAATAACCGGAGCGATATCGGGCTTGTTCTTGACATGAGTGGTATGCCCCCTGTATCTGTATCTCTTCTGGAACTTGAGCCGACTTTTGAGGGTGGGTATCCAGGTGGAAGTACATTTCTGGAGGTTCAGTTTTCGGGCGGAGGTTCAGTGAATCTCAGATTCAAGGTGACTGGAATTGATCGAAGTACTTTGTCTTTGTACGATCTTGCCGGCAGAAGAATAGAGACAATCTGGACCGGCAGTAGTTTTCCAGGCGTAAT
>DAOWJX010000237.1 GCA_030640155.1 Candidatus Aegiribacteria sp.
CGCATATGTTGTTGATTACGAATACCAGGCTGATGATGAAGATGCGCTCTGGTATTTTGTTGATTACGAATATCAGTCCGATATTGAGATTTACTATGTGGAGTACGGGTATCAGTCAGATCTGTGTGTTTACTTTGTTGAATATGAATACCAGGCCGGCTGGGAAGAAAGCAGCAAGTGGCAGGGGAGATTGCGCTGACTGATCTCGATGTTGACAATTAGTTTAGTGAACGGACGACAGGACGCATGAACGTTGTTCTCGCTCTGACACTTGCGATAATTCCCGCTGTTATCATTGTTATCTACTTCTACAGGAAAGACAAAGCAAAACCGGAACCCAAAGGGTTAATCATCAGAATTTTCCTTCTGGGGGTGTTCTCCACTCTGCCTGCTCTCATACTTGAAATGGCTATCAGTGAATTCAGGGGAATCCTTAAGCCGTACCATGTGCTTTATCCGATCTTCAACGCATTTGTTGTAGCTGCTCTTGTAGAGGAGAGCCTTAAACTGTTCATCATTCGGCGGGTTGCCTTCAGGAAGAAATGCTTTGATGAAATCATGGATGGGATCGTTTATGCAGTAGTTGCGGGTATGGGGTTTGCCTGTCTCGAGAATATTCTTTACGTACTGGGAAGAGGACTTATTGTAGCCGTTCTCAGAGCTTTTACCTCTATACCACTTCACGCTGCTGTCTCCGTAATAATGGGATACTACATAGGTATGGCGAAATTCTCAGAGAATAAGGGAGCAGGACGCCGGTTGATCTTAAAGGGTTTTCTTCTCGCTGTTTTCTTTCACGGAATCTATGACCTGTGTATCTTTGCTGTTCCATTATGGAGTCAGTTCATGGCGCTGGGAATACTACCAGTATTGATATGGGTGATAATTCTGGCCAGGCGAAAGATTAAACTCGCTCTCAGGCAGGATTTGAAAGCTGGAAGGATCAAAACTATAGCCTGAAAATCTGGCAGATGCATATCTGATAATGTATATTACTTATGACCGGGCGAAGCCTTTTTCAGGCTTTGTCTTTTCTTTTTAACAGAAGGACAATCGGGATGACCTCAGAGTTATTCCAGGAGTTGAATATTATGAATGTCAGGCATGAAATGCAGGATTACGCTGGTATTCTTGCAGGTTCTGTATTTTTTGGAACTGCCTATTCCTGGTTCTTATTCCCATTCCGTATTTCTCCGGGCGGAGTTGCAGGACTGGCTCAGGTTCTTTATCACTGGACAGGTGTCACAGAGAGTATCTGGATGTTCGGTTTTAATATTCCACTCTTTTTTCTGGGATACTATTTTGTAGGAAAACAGTTCGGTATCAGGAGTTTTGTCGGAATGCTGATGGCCAACACAATGTGCTGGGTATTTCAACCTTCTCATCTCTCATTCCTTTCCAATTACGGTAAGATAGTCCATGATGTTGCCGGAGATGGGGAACTTCCCCGGCTTGCTATGTTCCTCACAGGTAAATCGGAAATGGACATTCTCCTGGCTTCGCTTGCCGGGTCTGCTCTCCTGGGAGTAGGTCTCGGTTTGATTTTCAAATTCCGAGGTTCTACAGGAGGAACAGATATCCCTGTTGCCATTCTGAAAAAGTATTTAGGAGTATCAATCAGTACAGGTTACTGGATCGTGGAATCTCTCATAATTCTTGCAGTGGGAGTTGCATTCAAGAATCCTACTATCGTAATATGGGCATATCTGAACCTTTTCCTTACAAGCAGAATGACTGATTTTGCATCGGAAGGGATGCCATATATAAAAGCTGTAATGATTGTGACGAAAGAACCAGACCAGGTCCGGGACGCAATTTTTGATAAGCTTAACAGAGGTGTTACTTTCCTGAAAGCCGAGGGCGGGTACAACCGTGAAAAAAAAGATGTTATTTATGTCTGTATTCATCGAAGACAGGTAATGATGCTTAGAAGAATTCTGAAACATATCGATCCGGATGCTTTCATGGTTCTGCATGATGCTTACGATGTAATGGGATATGGGTTCAAGCAGCGTACGCTGACGTATTGACAATAACATGCTGGAGGTTAGTGATTGTTTTGGACAGATTATCAGGAGAGTACGTAATTTCTCAAAGAAAAGGTGTTTTATGAAGAAGTTGTTTTTCTTGCTGATGGTCGGAATTCTGTTTTCACTTTCATGTGACGATAGTAATCCCATAGGATCATCTACCGGTGAAGACGCGAAATACTATCCGCTAGCTGTAGGTAATGAGTGGGTATACGGCCGAGATGGTACCATGCTTCTTTCAGGATCCCAGATTGGGACCATAACAGGAACCTGTACAACTGAAATAACCGGAACTGCGACACATTCAGATAAATTTGAGGTTTTTGTTCAGGAGTATGCCGTTACTGACACAATCGAGATGTATGGTGATACGATTTGTACTGACAGCTCTTTCACAACCTATATTCGAGTAACGGACGATGGGCTTTTTGGATATGCTCATCTGACGGATACTGATTCATCATGGGTAATTCCATTCCCGCTACATGACGGTGCAACCTGGGACTTCTCCAGTGAACCACCTATGACTGCTACCATCCTCACCATGAGCGCCAACGTTACCGTGACCGCGGGTTTCTTTGATAACTGTCTGGAGATGCAACTGATATGGTCAGATAGTGGAAACATAGTTACCAGTACAAGTGACTTCGCTAAAAACGTTGGCAAATTACGGAATGTTTTTGTTCAGACTTATCAGAATTCGACAACAACCATAACTGATGATCTGGAATCCTATACAATAAACTAGCGGAATCCGGTGAAAACCATACAGTTTTTCGATACACACTGTCATCTCTTTATGGACCCCCTTCGTGAAGACACGGAGGGGGTTCTCCGCCGTGCGAGGGCAGCGGGAGTAACCCGATTGATTGTTCCTTCTGTTGAAGCCGGATCCTGGGATCAGGTAAGAGCTCTAACAAAGAAACCGGGGATATATCCCGCATTGGGTATTCACCCCTGGAGTGCTGAAGAGGAACTTGATACACAACGCCTTGAAAATGAACTTACCGTTTCCTCGTCAGTAGCTGTCGGTGAGATCGGACTGGATTATAAAATAGAAATTCCTGACAGGAATACTCAGATACGGGTTTTCCGGAAGCAGCTGGACGTCGCGCTGGAGCTTGACCTTCCCGTAATTTTACACTGTCGCGGAGCATTCGAAGAAATACTGTCAATTCTGTCTGAAGACAGTTACAGAGGCAATATCAATGGAGTTATACATGCGTTTTCAAGAGGAACACAGCTCGCACGTCGATTTCTTGATCTTGGATTCTTCCTTGCCTTCGGCGGAGCTGTAACAAGACTCCGAGCCATGAGAGCTAGAAATTCTGCTGTTTTTGCACCTTCAGACCGAATGCTGCTGGAAACTGACGCTCCCTCAATCGGGATGGAAGGGCTTGCTCAAGGTGAGGTGGAACCTGTTCATGTGACAAAAGTAGCCCATGTGATTGCTGAATTACGCAAAACAAGTATCGAGGATATAGCCGGGACAACCTGGGTAAATACCTGCAAGCTGTTCGGAATTGATCCTGATGGCTGAAAGACGGTTTGATCGGGTTTTGGATCTTCTTGGAGAGAAAACTCACAATAGATTGATGAAAACAAGAATTACCGTGATTGGACTCGGTGGCGTTGGCTGTCATGCCGCAATCGCACTTGCCAGATGCGGAGCTGGAGCTCTCAAACTTGTTGATTTCGATCTACTGACAGAAACTTCACTCAACAGGAATCCAATTGCCGGGTTGAGTGATATCGGTAGACCGAAGGTTGAAATACTCGCTTCACAACTGAGAAGAACCTGCCCTAACACCGAAATAGAAACGCTTATAGAGTTTTTTCATGAGGATACTGCTTTGAAAATCCTTGATCCTCCGCCGGATATTGTCGTCGATGCTATCGACAGTCTTAATCCTAAAGTCGCTCTTCTTGAATACTGCATCAGGAATCGTATCCCTGTCGTAAGCAGCATGGGTGCATCAGGAAGGAGGGATCCTTCACTTGTAAGAAGGGGTGATATCTCGAAGACCAGTAATTGTCCTCTCGCAAAACAGCTGCGGAAGTGCCTTCGCAAGAGGGGAATATCTAAGGGTATTCAATGTGTTTACTCTGTAGAATCGGCCGGGAAACATGCTCTACCACCGGATACGGATGATCAGACACTGGAAAGAGGCAGAATCCGGAACCGCATTCCAAGCCTGATTACGATACCGGGAATATTCGGATATGCTCTGGCTGACCTTGTACTGGAATTCATAGAAGAATAGAAACAATTCTGCTCTTGTGCAGAACATTATACCACGTATATTGAATAACATGGATTAATCAATCAGAGACAGGAGGATGACTTTGCATAGGATAACCAGTCTGTTAGCAGTGGTTTCTCTGCTGACTGTATCAGCGTGTCTCTTCGACAGCGATGATGACAGGCAGTACAAAGACCGCAGTGAGCAGAAGTACAAGGTTATCACCGGTGAGATCGATCAGCTTTTCGATAATGGTTACATGAGAAGTGTCAACACCATACTCAATCCATTCGAGTACTCGGAGGACGGCTTCTACTTCGTCGAGTCCCCGGAGATGCTGGATTCGATCTTTTCTGCTGTTAACTATCCAGGGATAGATACGCTGTTCCCGGAAGACGGAATGCTTCTGATATATTGCCATCATATTCTCTTTTGCGAGGATATTACCGAGTACACATATTCATTCAAGGACGATACTGTCCAGGTAGACCTTACGATAAGAAAATGGCTGGACGGTCCCTACGAACCGGGTATTTGGAATCTCGTTTTCCCTATCGGTCTTACTCTGAAGTAAGTGCTATCATTATACTCAATATAAAAGAAATCGGCTACAATAACTGACTAATCTGTAGTTTCTGTTAAATACACTCAATATATCGTCCTAAATATGCTGACAGCAATGCTATAAAGGTTAATATATATTTGCATCTGTACACATGTAATTTGAGTTAGTAGTACTTGACATGCATAATTGTATATAGTAGTATATACACATGTATGTAGACATAATACCAAACAGAACCTCACCTCCAGCAGTATTGCTTCGTGAGGCTTACAGAAAAAACGGGAAATCTGCCAAGAGAACAATTGCCAACATTTCTCATTTGCCAATGGAAGATGTTCTTGCTCTGAAGAAGTTTCTCGGTAAAAAGAAGGAAGAGCGACGAGAGATTCTTTTTGACGGCATGAAATTCAAGATTGAGCGATCTCTGCCACATGGTCATGTGAAGGTGGTGCTCGGTACTCTCAAAAAGCTGGGACTGGATAAAATGATCGGTTCCAAGCGTTGCCGGGAGAGAGATATCATAGTGGCATTGATTGTTGAGCGACTCATTCATCCAGGCTCAAAGCTGTCTACCACACGGACATGGGGCTCCTCAACACTGGCTGAAGACCTGGATCTTACTGATGTTGGTCTGGATGAGGTTTATTCAGCTCTTGCCTGGCTCAGCAAACGTAAATCCAGAATAGAGAAGAATCTTGCAAAAGCACATTTGAGCGAAGGGGGAATGGCGCTCTACGATCTTTCCAGCAGTTCTTATTACGGTAAAACATGCTCACTTGCAACATTCGCCCGTGGTAAAAAGGGCAGGAAGAAGGGTATTCCCTGCATAGCATACGGAGTAATGACAGATCCGTACGGCAGACCTGTGGCAGTAGATACCTATCCCGGTAATACTGGTGATCCTGCAACTGTAATTGATCAGGCGGTAAAACTCCAGATACGATTCGGGTTGTCTCGAGTGATTCTGGTTGCAGACCGTGGTATGCTTACCAACAGTCAAATTGAGAATTTGAAGAAGCACCCGGGCATAGGCTGGATAACAGCAATGAAGACATTTCACCTGCGCGGTCTTGTTGAGTCGGGAGACCTTCAGATGTCCCTGTTCGATGATCAGGATCTTGCTGAGATCAGTTCTTCTCTTTACCCCGGCGAGCGACTTGTTGCCTGCTTCAATCCGCTGTTACAGCAAAGGCGGTGTGCCAAGCGCCAGGACTTGATTGCGGCTACCGAGAAGGAGCTTGAGAAACTTGAGCGCGAGGTAGGCAGTCGAACAAAGAAGCCTCTCAAGAAGGAAGAGATCGGGGTAAAAGCCGGCAAAAAGCTCAGCAAATACAAAGTTGCCAAGCATTTTGAACTCAAGATAGGAGACGGTTCATTTTCATGGAGTCTCCGGAAAGAGTCCATTGAACGAGAAGCCCAGCTGGACGGGATTTACATTATTCGCACAAGTGAACCCGAGAAAGATATGTCGGCTGAAGATACCGTCAGGAATTACAAGCGTCTGACTATGGTTGAGCGGGTCTTCCGCAGCATGAAGGGTCTTGATCTCCTTGTAAACCCAATATTCCTGAGTCTGGAAGATCATGTAACCGCTCACATCTTCCTCTGCATGCTGGCTTATTATATTGAATGGCATCTCCGTCAATCTCTTGCACCCGTTCTGTTTGCTGACGAGGAGCTTGAGGCTGCAAGAAGAACTCGTGATCCGGTTAAGCCCGCAGAGGCATCTGATTCCGGCAAGAAAAAGAAGATTACGAAACTAAGTACAGATGGTTTTCCATTGCACAGTCTGTCCACCCTGCTGACAGATCTCGGAACATTATGTAACAACAAATGCAGGATGGATGAATTTGCTGCGGCGGATGTAACGATAAATCGTTTTACCGAAGCTACGCCCTTCCAGGAAAGGGTATTCGAATTACTGGATTTGTAGACAGTAACTTGAAGCTCAGAATAGCTCTATCAGTATGCACTCCATGAAGATATATATGATTTGCTCTAGAAACTACAGCCTAGAAAGAAGATTTGCAGTAATTGTGGGGCAGAAAATCCCCACAATACTAAGGTTTGCTGTCGATGCCAGAAGGAGAGGTTTGAACCAGAATGGGTGGTAGCAAAGCGCCCACTTAATAGACAGTTCAGTGTACAGATCACGAAATCAAATCCAGAATTTGGAAAAAGCGTAAATAGAATAACCCTAAGTAAATGGTGGCCTGGCGGTCGTGCAGCTTTGCACATTCCCAATGCAACACAGTGGCAACAAGTGGCTAATATTATTGATAACGATCTAGCACCAATTCTTGGATGGGATAAAGCAAAAAAACTC
>DAOWJX010000210.1 GCA_030640155.1 Candidatus Aegiribacteria sp.
AGGTATACTGTCCCCGGATAAGGATAACCTCTGGCAGAAAGGCAGATCATGAAGTTTGGAATTTATCTCACATTGTTTTTTCTGGTTGCACTCTTCAACACTGCTGCTGCTGACGTATGTTACAGAAACTCCTTAACAGATGAAACTGCGACAGTCATCAGCAGCACAGGGAACTCCGTAACAGTTGAATTCAACCTTGAAGCATTGGAAAACGAACAGATTTTTAACGCTGTGTACGGAGCCGGAACGGTTTTCAGGATTCCCGGGGCAGGACTGGCTGCTGACACAGGTTATCCGGACCTTCCTGCAATTCGAAGAATGGTTGAAGTTTCAGATTACGGAGAAGTTGAAATTGAAATCCTCGATTACGAAACCATCTCTCTTGGAAATTACAGGATACCACCTTTTCAACCACTTCAGTTAAGGAGCCTGCCTCTCCTGCCTATCAGGATCAACGATGAATTCTACAGCAGCTCTGACCCCTGGCCTGAAAATCCTGTAAGGCTGGAAACGGTAAATATCCTGAGGGATATCAGGATTGCATGGGTAAGCTTTCTACCGGTAAGCTGGAATCCCTCCACGGGAGAAGTAATTCTTACAACGAGAGTTTCAGTCAGGATTTCAACAAATTGCATTCCGGGCTCAAATGAACTGACCCGTTTTGAAACCGGAATTACAAGAAGTTTTCTACCTTTCTACGATGAAGTCCTGGGATTCAGTGGACAAGAGCGTATTGTAGACGGCAGTTACGTTGTGATTTCTTCGGAAGAGGGTATTGATCTCATGCAGGACCTCATTGACTGGAAGATGAGGAAGGGTCTTCAGATCGAGACAGCGGTGGTTCCGGAGATAGGATCAACACCGGGAGAAATCGATGCCTGGATTGAAAACGCTTATAACACCTGGCCGAATCCACCGGAATACATTCTGCTGGTGGGTGATGAGTATGTAGTCCCGTCACCTCAATACAACGGACATTCAGCAGATAACATCTATGGAGTGATCGGCGAAGGATGTGTCCCTTCCATTCATGTTGGACGTCTTTCAGGAAGCGACACTGATGATCTTGTATACGAGGCATGGAAGATAACCGAACATGAAATGTATCCGTACGAACCACTCCAGAGCTGGTTCAATAAGGGAATGAGCATCGGTCATACAGAGTTTACTAACAATTCATGGGAATACGTTGAATACATGATGGCAGCGGGTATGGATGTGACCTGGTTCTGTGCTAATGGGGGGATTACGCCAACAGTAACTGCTCTCAGCGATTCAATAAACAGCGGATATTCTATTATAGGTTTCTGCGGTCATGGTGACATAACTCATATATACCCTCCGGGGTTCGGTAATTCAGATGTTGCTAATCTCAGCAACGGAAGAAAACTCCCCTGGGTAGCACTTGTCGCCTGCCAGGTCGGGATGTTCGACGGACATTACTGTTTCTGCGAGGCTTTAATGGGTGAGGGTGAAATCGAAGATGCAAAGGGTGCTATCGGTGTCATGGGGCCTACAACAAACAGTCCTTACGGAGCTGCGGATTCACTTGTGAAATGGATATTCAAGGGTTACTTCCAGGAGAACATACATCACATGGGAGCAGTGACGGACTGGTCAAAGAATGAAGTATTCACGTACTACGGCTCTTCGGGTGTTAACAACAACCATATGCACATGGTATTCGGCTGTCCTGAAATGGATATTTACTACGACACTTCCCCTCTGGTCGTTATTAACTGTGAACACCCCATTCCTGTTGTTCCGGGAACACACACATTTACGGTAACTGCTGATGGTATGCCTGTAAGAGGGCTTCTTGTTTCGGTATTGATAGATGATCCCTTATCGGAACCATGGATGGAATCGGATTACTCTGACGCATCGGGTAATGTCACATTCGATATTCCAGCATTTTCAGAGAATTCCGATGTATATGTGACAGCCACAGGATTCAATCTTGCGCCATATCTTTATGATGGTGTAACAGGTATAGAAGAAGGACCCGGTGTTACCATATACGCTTCTGCTCTTCGTGCAGGACCATCACCATGCTTTGGTTCTCTTGCTATCTTCTGTGTCGTGCAGGCTGGCGGACATGGCAGTATCGAAATTTATGATACGGCAGGAAGAATGATCCGCAGATTGGAACTTGAACCAGTCGGAGGCGAACAGGAACTTACCTGGGACGGACGAGATGAGGGAGGACACCCTGTCTCCAGCGGTATCTACTTCTGCAGGCTGAGAGTGCCAGGAGAGAACCTGGTTCAGTCCGTTGTAATGATTGAATAAGGTGTAGACATCCGGTGAAATTACATATATAAAACTGTTGCAGAATAAGAATTCATATTTAACTTATTATTGTTCAGATACTTATTAGGAGGTTACCATGTTTCCCATTCTTCTCGTAACAGCGATGGTTTCAGGATTCACAGGATACAGTGAGTTCACTGAAATAGGAACCGATGGATATCTTGTTACAAAAACGATATTGGAAATTGATGGAGAAATAGTTGAAGACACTGGAGAATTAATCACTGAGGAAGCAGTCTGTACCTCAAGCCCGGAATTCAAGGCTGGACTTAACTGGGTTGACAGAGATCATCAGGCAGCCATTGCAAATGAATCGGCAATAAGTATGGACGGCGCAGGTATTCTGACAAGTTGGTATCTGAATAATGACAGAATAGCTTGCTATGAAACAGCAGGGACCTCAACTCCTCTGTGGAATTACAGCCTTCCTGGAAATAACAATAAGATGGATGTTGCTGCAGGATTGAATAATGAGATATTTTCTGCTGCTTCCTTTGATGATTCTATATATGTCTGGTTATCTTCATCCTCTGTTCCAACACTGATTCTTGATCCGGGCAAGAAACAGGATATAACTGTTGATGGCGCGTAT
>DAOWJX010000229.1 GCA_030640155.1 Candidatus Aegiribacteria sp.
GATCTGTCATACCTGATCCTGTTCAGTTCGAGGAAGTCCAAGTTCCCGTAATAGCTGTTTTAACATCTTCATATCCTCCCACACCGGTCTCCTGAGCGCATCTGTTCTCAATAGAGCAGCCGGATGGTATGTGGGAATAACCGGTATCTCACCGTATCTGTGGATTGAACCCCGGAGCTTACCAATTCCATCTGTGCTTCCTATGATAGTTCTGCTTGCGGGAGCTCCAAGAGTCAGAATAACACCCGGGTTCATTATCTTTATCTGTTCCTCAAGTATCCACAAGCAGGCGGCCACTTCATCCTTCGACGGTGTTCTGTTACCGGGTGGTCTGCACTTCACGATATTCGTGATGTATACAGAAGTTCTATCAAGGTCAATCGCCTTGAGAATCCTGTCAAGAAGTTTTCCTGCTCTTCCCACAAAAGGCTTGCCCACTTTGTCTTCGTTGGCACCCGGCCCCTCACCGATGATTACTATCCCGGCCGCAGGGTTCCCGCCTCCGAATACAATTGAGTTCCGCTCGGCGCTTAAGCGGCATCCCGAACAATCACCGATTCTTGTCTTAAGAGCCTCCATTTCGGAATCTATACTTTGAGATATGATATTTCTATCAGGATTATTCAACTCTCCACGAAGTTTGCTGATCCACTCGGGCAGTACGAATATTTCATCAAGATCAAAACTTGCAACTGAATTCCAGAACGGATCAGCCCTGCCGGCTTTTCCAGTCTTGCTTCTGTCGGTGCAGCTCATTCTCCGGCAGTCCTTTTCATCATATATCTACCCATCGCAGCTACCACAAGTTCAGCAGCGTATCGTTTTGAGCACCGATGAAGTATAAAAGATGAACCATTCTCGAAAATAATAATTCCTTCATTACCTGTCGCTTCCATACTAATTCCGCTGACATCTCCCCTGTTAAGGAACACAGCACAGGCTCCTTTGCGCCTCATCTTCTTCAGAGCCTTCTCTTCGAAATCTTCCCCGAATTCCAGGGCAAAAGCAAGGACCGGACACATGTTTTCGACAGTTTTATTCAGAGTCGAAAGAATATCAGGAGTAGCTTCCATATGCAACTTATACCCCCCGGCTCGCTCCATCTTACCATGCATGTATGATGTTGGTTTAAAATCTGATACAGCGGCAGCCATAACTAATAGATCAGCTTTTCCAACTTCGCTGCTGAGAATAGTCATCATATCTGAAGCAGTTGTGATATTAACGGTACTTACACCTGGAGGATTCATATTACAGGTCGGTCCTGTTACAAATAGCACGTCAGAACCGGCATCTCTGAATGCTTCCGCCATACTTGATCCCATGAGTCCGCTGGATCTGTTTGAAATAAATCTGACATCATCCAGCGGTTCTCTTGTAGGGCCGGATGTGACTATGATCCTTCTGTTTTTCCAGTATTCACGACCAAGGAAACTATCCGGCTCAAAAATCCTGGCTTCATCGGGAAAAGGCATATTCACAAGCTTGTTTCCTTCTCCCTGAAGTATGGTTTCCACCTGTTTGACTGAATTCTCAAGCCTGTCATTCCGAATGAAGTGATCGAAAGCACCAATCCAGCCTGTTTCCCATGCTGCTGCCTTCATACGTTCAAGAATAATTTCAGAATCATCAGTACTTCTGTTAATAAGCCTGTCGCCCAGTACTTCCGGAGATGCTGGAAGAATGAAAACCAGAACTGACTCCGGAAAGGCAGCCTTTACCTGAAGAGCTCCCTGCACGTCTATATCCAGGATAACACTCCTTCCCTCAGCGAGCTGCCCTGAAACCCATTCCGCTGACGTTCCGTACAGGTGCCCGTGAACTTCAGCCCATTCGAGAAAGAATCCGTTTTCAATTCTCTTCTCGAACTCCTCCCTGCTGACGAAGAAATAGTCCGCTCCATCTTCCTCAGATCCTCTTGAAGATCTTGTAGTCGTTGAAACGGAGAACATCGCAGTCTGGAATGTATCAACCAGATGATGTGCAAGCGTTGTCTTTCCGGCACCGGAAGGTCCGGCCAGTACAACAAGAATACCATACGACTTATTCAATATTCAAAACCTGTTCTTTAAGTGATGAAAGTATATTCTTCATATCAATTATCGAAAGAGACAGATCTGCATCATCAACCTTGGATCCCATCGTGTTAATCTCCCTGTGCATTTCCTGAATCAGAAATCCCAGTCTGCGACCGGGAGAGGATTCATCGGAATCCAGAATTTCCCCTGCATGATCAAGATGACACTGAAGCCTCTGAACTTCCTCACTGACATCTGACCTGTCAGCAAGAACAGCCAGTTCCTGCATGAGGCGATTCTCATCCAGTCTGACATCATCAAGAAGAATGGTAATTCTCTCCTTCAGTTTAAGAAACCTCTCCTGAACATTTCCCTTCTGTTCCTGAAGTATGGGATCTGCAAGTGACCTGATGTCTCTGAAACCATCCCTGAAAACAGGGGCAAGAGCATTTCCTTCCCGTAGACGGCTTTCCTTCAAAGCTTTAAGCGCTTTCTCCATACACTCCAGGAAAGCACTGGAAAGCTCTCCGCTGTCAAGTCCGGAAGAATCAGTCATCGATACTACTCCCGGAAGCCCGAAAAGCGCTCCCGCGGACACCTCACTAGTACAATCTAAATCCGCGGATAAAGTCTTTGCTGCTTTGATGTATTTTTCAGCGGCATCAAGGTTGACGGAAGGTAAAGCAGCATCTTCTCCATCGATATCAATTCTTACGTTAATCTTTATTCTACCTCTCTCGAACAGCTTACCGGTAGCTTTCCATACTACAGGTTCCTGATTCCAGAGTACGTCCGGCAATCGGATTGTCGGGCTCAGAGCCTTGTGATTCACGGACTTCGCTTCAATAGTGACTGAGAAATCATTTCTTTTCACTGTTGCAGATCCAAAACCGGTCATCGATTCCATAAAGCGTCCTTCCAGAGTAAACACTGCCCGTCACGGCAAGAAGTATATTATACATTATCCTGAGTTTTCACCAATTCCGCTGCGAAAGGAAGTTCCATTGGACGGTGTTTTTCTCAGCGCACAGATACCTCATTTAAGGAATCATATACTGGGCAGTCGCTGTAGTAAAATAGGTATTCCAATACCGAATGGATACGGTCTTGTATTCGGTGATAACATGCTTGTACTGACAGCAAGACCGGATTCGCCCGGGCTCTGGTGGACCGCACGCAGAGAAATGACAGAACCCGTTTCTCCTGTATGGAGCCATCACCTGGAAGGTGGTGAAGTAAAGGAAATCTCTCAACCGGGATCAGATCGAATGCTGTATATCCTTTTCGAGAGCGGCCTTCTCTACGGATCTCCGGATGTAAAGCTGATTTTTGAGGCAACGGGACGGAATGCAAATATTATTCTCGTGCGGACGTCTGATAGCAGAATTCTCGCATGCCACAGAAAAGTTCCTTCCAGTAAATGCAGATACAGAACAGTAGCTCCAGGACAGGTTTACAAACCTCCTCCCAGCTCTGGACTTCAACCCGGATCGTGGTGCAATTCGAGCATTCTCAGAACTGAACTGTCTGCTGACGTAGTAACACCTGAAACGATCTACAGATCACTGGAAGGCGTCGGCCCGGTAACAGCAAGAGCACTGATCAGACATGCCTCGGATACAGGGTTTTCGGTTTTTGAATCAGTAAAGATACTGGAACAGGCTCTACTGAATGAGAATTTCAATCCCTGGTCAGGTACTGATGGACCACTTCCAATTCAGCTTGGAGAAGGAGAACCCATTGAGAACCCTCTGTCCGGAGAGCTGGCAAGCAGAACAATCAGCCTGAAGGATGACAGACTTGATCTGTGGAAATCAATTCTGCACAGAAGACGCATAAAACTGCAAAAAAGGCTTTCGAACATCATGAATGCATCAGAAACACTTGTTTCACCAGACACGTTCAGAATCTGGGGTAATTTACTTCTATCGGAAGGGGACAATTCAAGAAGAGGATTAAAAAGAATACTGTTAACCGATTGGAATGGAGTCGAACACGATATCCCGCTAATACTCTCAAAATCTCTTGTAGAAAACGCCCAGCGTTACTTCAGGAAGGCTTCAAACGCAGGCATCGAGATAAAGAATCTGAATAAACATGAAATTGTGATAACAGAAGAGATAACCGCACTGGATGTTTCTCTCACCGAAGCGTCGGAGCTTACGATTGACGAGTTGAATACTCTCCTGGGCAACTATCAGAAGCGAAACAGAAAAAAAGCCAACAGGAGTAAGGAGTATACACCACTCATACTTACAGGTGGCTGGAGATGCTTTGCGGGGCGGAACGCAAGAGAGAATGATGAGGTTACCTTCAGTATCGGCAAGAGGGGAGATTACTGGTTTCACGCCAGGGGGATTCCAGGAGCACATGTTGTTCTCAAGCTTGACGGAAGGGCAGACAATCCTTCAGCAGAAGTCAAACTTGAAGCGGCAGTGGCGGCAGCACGGGGGAGTGGAGTATCTTCGGGTGTAGTGCCTGTCGATTATACGAGGGTGCAGTATGTCAGTCGTATAAGGAAAGGAAAACCGGGACAGGTGATCTATAAAAGAGAAAAGACGATTTTTGTTGATCTGGACAGGCTGCCACGAAAAAAACAAGTTTCGATCTGAATTCTAAGAAAGAGAGGGGAAACAGTCATGGTCAGCAACTTTACTGAAGAACACAGGAGTATATTCAAAACAGCGTACTTATTTCGCAACCTGGAACCTTCTGAACTTGAACTATTCATAGATAAAGCAGAATACGCCGAGTGGAACGCCAACAACATAGTAATCCGCGAAGATGATCCTGGTGAACATCTCTTCCTCTTACTGTCAGGCAAAGTACGTATTACAAAGAGAACCTATGAAGGCATTGAACAGATTCTCGGAATTCTGAGCACCGGTGATTTCTTTGGTGAAATGGTTCTCCTTGATCACCGATGCAGAAGCGCTTCGGTTTATTCGCATACGAAGATCGAATTGGCCAGAATACCGCATTCGGACATTTCCACTATTCTCACTGATAATCCCAGAATAGGACTGAAAGTAGTGCGAGCTTTCTCCGAAGTCCTTTCGCTCAGATTGAGAAACGCAAATGACAAGCTGAGATCGCTGCCGTTCATCGAACGAACATTCTGATGGAAGATGGTCTGGTCAGGCTTCGGGAGATTGCAGAAAAACTGATCAGCTCCTGCTATTGCCCGTATTCGGAATTTCATGTTGCGGCAGTTATTGAGGATACAAACGGTAAACTCCATTTCGGAGTTAATGTCGAAAACGCTTCGTATGGATTGACCATGTGTGCTGAACGCAGTGCTCTGTTCAAAGCTGTTTCAGAAGGAATCAGAACTTTCAGAAGAATACTTATTTATTCACCGGATGGGGAACCTCTTCCCTGCGGTGCGTGCAGACAAGTTCTGGCTGAATTCTGTCGGGAGGATTTTCAGATAACAGTGGTTGGACCGGAAGAAACGCGAACCTTCACACTTGCTCAACTCCTCCCTCACCGCTTCGAACTCTGTCCTTAATTCCACGAAGCGAAAGGGATATACGTTTTCGTTATTTGTGCGTTATTAAACACCCCTGAATCTTCGGTAATACTCCATAATGGATACTTTTCGAACTCTGACAACTACTTAATCACCACGAAGCGCTGTGTCGCTGTGAAGTCTCCTGAAACCATCCGGCAGAAGTAGGATCCTGAAGCCAGCTCTTCCAGCTGAACCTGATGGTAACCGGCTGCATATTCGGTGAATGGAATATCTGTTACTATCCTCCCTGCAACGTCGAAGACAAACAGTTGGACCATGCCGGGTTCAGACAGACCGAATCGAATCGTCGAAAATCCTGATAACGGATTGGGTGAGAACGGGAGAAGTGATACCGTAAGAGGATTCTCACCTCCGCCTATACCCACCGAGGGATCCCATGTGATCATCATATCGGAGAGGGTCGGAGTCTGATTCGGATCCATCGTGCTCATGAGCACCCTGTACTGAACGTATCTGTGGCCGTCATTGATGTAATCACTCAGAGGTGAGGGAATCAGAAGTGAGTCGGACCATGGACCCATAGACTGGTA
>DAOWJX010000170.1 GCA_030640155.1 Candidatus Aegiribacteria sp.
CATTTCAACGAGATCTCTCGATTTTTCGGTAGCCATTTCCGGCTCATTCATATGAGCCCATGAACACTGGTCACGAATATTCGCCATCTCGAAGAGGTAGGGATTAAGCCCGGCCTCGCTGATTGTATCCCGGAAAAGAGGTTCATGGGTTCTCGGTGTACAGGCGGCTACGACCACTCTATTCAGGTCGTGCTCCTCGATACGCTGTTTTATCGTTTCAAGACAGTCGGTTGAGCATGCATACATTACATCCTCGGAGTGTTCTACGTTCTGCAGACCCTCCGCAAACTCAGCAACATTCTTTACATCAACAACACCGGCGATATTTATTCCGCAGTGACATACGAAAACTCCCACCCTCGGGCGCTCTCCTGTGACATCTTTCTCTTTTTTATCTTCGGAGCCGATTGAGGGGTCGTATCTTTCAAGATCAAGAAATTTTACAGCATTCGCGACAGCACCGGATGCTGAGATTACCGATTCCGGAATGTCTTTCGGGCTGTTCATCGCTCCGCATACGAATACACCCTCCCTTGAAGCCTTCAGTGGATGGAATGTATCCGTCCGGCAGAAGCCGAACCTGTTAAGCCTTATATCGAGATCTTCCGACAGCTCGCGGCTTTCCGGGCGGGGCTGAAGACCTATAGAGAGTACGACCATATCAAAGGTTTCATGCTGTATGTCGCCGTTCTCGTACGTATACTTCAGGTCCAGACTGCCATCGGGCAGTTCCTTAATGTCGGCTATCTTGGATCTCTTGAACTGCACGCCGTACTGATTCTCAGCTTTATCGTAATACTTGTCGAAATCCTTGCCGAAAGCCCGTATATCCATATAGAAAATTGTGGCTTCCAGTTCTTTGCTGTGCTCCTTCGCGATTATCGATTGCTTTATAGCGAACATGCAGCAGGCTGATGAGCAGTAGTTCCTGTCAATGCCTTCGTCCCTTGAACCCACGCACTGGATGAAAGCCAGCCTCTTAGGAGGTTTACCATCGGATGCCTTCTCAACATGCCCTCCAAAAGGTCCTGATGCGGACAGCATACGTTCGAATTCAAGAGAGGTGACGACGTTGCTGTAACGGTGATATCCGAATTGGCCGAAGCCGATAGGATCAAATGGATCGATACCAGTCGCGAGAATAACGGCTCCTACATTGAGTTTGATTTCCCTGTCCGTGTCTTCATAGTTGATCGCGCTGGTAGGACATACCTTTTCACAAAGTTTGCACACACCCTTCGTAAGGTAAAGGCAATGATCTTTGTTGATTGTGTATTCTGATGGAATGCTCTGAAGGAAATACCGCGATATGGCTTTAGTCTTCCGGAGCCCCATATCGAATTCATCTTCTATCTTAACCGGACATTTCTCCTCGCAGAGACCGCAGGAGACACATTTCACCGGATCAACATATTTAGCCCGTTCAATTACACTGCAGACAAAATTACGCGGAGTGCCGGAGATATCTTTAAGACTCGACATGATATGCAGAGTTATAAGAGGGTGTCTCACGCATTCGCTCATCTTTGGCGCAAGAATACACATCGAGCAGTCGTTAGTGGGGAATGTCTTGTCCAGCTGAGGCATTCTGCCACCTATTGTGGGTGTTTCCTCGACCAGGTGAACATTAACGCCCATTTCTGCAAGGTCCAGAGATGCCTGTATTCCGGCGATCCCCGCACCCAGAACAAGAACCGAGTTCCTCTGGTCGCCTTTACTGTCATTTACGGGTAGTTTCGTCACAGAAATATGCTCTTCCTTGTTGGATTCTCTCCGAGTTTCATTATCTCCTCTGTGTATTCATTCGCCACCCTGGCGAATTTGGGTCCCTCCGAAGCGGATATCCACGAAAGCTTCAGCCTCTCCGATTCGAGTCCGAGGGATTCAAACACACTTCTCACAATCGCGAATCGTCTTCTGGCATGGTAGTTACCGGTTTCATAATGACAGTCCCCCGGATGGCAGCCCCCGATCAGAACGCCATCGGAACCGTTTAAAAAGGCTTTGATAAGAAAGACCGGATCAACCCTGCTCGAACACATCACCTGAATAGGAATTATAGAAGTAGGGTACTGCAATCTGGCCGTACCAGCGAGATCGGCTCCTGTATACGAACACCACTTGCACAGGAAGCTTGTGATCCTTGGCGTGAATTCTTTCTTCATATCAAACTCCAAAACAACCGGATAGCTCTATTTTTAAGCAAAGCTATCCGATATCGGAAAATTCCTCTTCTTTGTAGACCATGACAGGGATCGATTCTTCAGCATCTCTTCCAGGCACGTAATCAAAAAGTGCCGCTGTCTTTTCTCCTGTTTTCTTGAATACCGCAGCGACCGGGATACCAACAGGACACACATCAGAACACATTCCGCATCCGACGCAGGAGAAGCTCATATGTGTCAGTCTACCAAGATGGAAGAATATCGTATCAGGCGGCAGACGTAATGCACCTCTGCGCGAAAGGTGCTCTTCGAAATAGGGCAGATTGTAATCAAAATTAGCTGATTCAAAATCGCAGAGAAGACAGTAACAGATTGGACATACGCTGTTACTGCCGTGACATCCTACACATTTCCCGAAAGTATCAACCAGCTGATCCAGACCAGGACCGCTTGCGGTCATGGATGCAAAAAGCTTTTCTTTTTCCGCAAGACGGGCATTAAGCGTTTTTTGAAGCACAGACGGATCGAATTTCTGTTCACTTCGCTCCCCCGCAAATCCCTCGGCAAACTCCTCAGCCTTTTCTGTATTGAGGTACATCATGCATCCTTTTTCGGATTCGCATTCACCTGCTACCGACACAGTAATGTCCGCATTCATCGGAATGAAATGTTCGCATGCTCTGCATGTATCCCTTGTATTGACGGGTATTTCGCCTTTTGAGATGGTTTTTTCATATTTTGGTATTAATTCTTCGATCTGCCCTTTTTCTACCAGATCGAGAGGAAAAACACCCCCGCATGTATGGGAAATCGTCAACAGATTCTCGAATGATCCCCGCTCCCGTTTTACCAGTTCCACAAAAGCCCTTAGTTCGCAGGGTTTCAGAACAACCGCTATCTTTTTCCCGGAAGTCGATATGGAAGAAAGCACCTGACCGGCGTTGACTGTCATAACTGGTATAAGAGGGACAGCCTCATTAATATTCGACGCGTCCGTTATCAACGCGAGATCGTAGGAGTTATTCTCAGGAATTCTCCTCATTGTTAAAGCGGCATCAATCTTTCCGTTCTCGAGAAGGAATTTAAGGAGTTCTCTCACTTTCCTGGAAGCTCTTGTATCGATGGTTATGCTACTCATGAGATGAAACCTCCGCATCAGCATCCTTCACAAGTTCGTGCACTCCCGGTAATTCAGATTTTCTGAACTGTCTGAGAGGGAGTGGATCTCCGTCATTCCGTCCGGCGGTATACTCGAATGTCCTCTGCGTCTGATCTGCTACATAACTGAATGCACCTGCCACCGGTATTGAAACAGGGCAGGCATCGGAACACTGTCCGCAGGAAACACAGGATAGACTCATATGCACCATTCTTCCTGTATGGAACATGATCCTGTCCACCGGAAGAGAAATGCCGCCTCGCTTTGAGGCAGCGGTTATAAGTGCGTCCGGATTCTGTTCCGCAGTTTCCGAATCAAAATAGCATAGTCTGCAATAGCATATCGGGCAGGCACTCTGACAGTTATGACATCCTATGCAATTGGCGAATACTGATAATAGCCCATCAAAACCACGCAGCTGGGCTTCTGTTTCCTTAAAAGCACTTTTCCTCGCCTTTATCCTGTCCGCTTTGAGTTGGTCAATGCCTTTTTCCCATACTGACAGATCCTCCGCGGAGGCTAGACCAAGTTCTTCAAGAAGTTCCAACCCCTTATCGCTTCCTGCGATAACAAGCATTTCCTTATCAGGCAGACCCAGATAACCGAAGTGCAGGTCCGAATCAAATAGAGAGAAATCTTCGCAGATGTGGCAGACAGGTTTAGCGGAATTATCAGGTTTACCTTTCTGCAGCATTTCGGCAAAACGTTTCTCGCTGCCCGCGGGATCATCCACATATTTCTGGAGCTGTACCGCTCCGGGGCAATCGTAAGTGGCCAGTATGAGATTATCAGGATGAACCTGTCCGAGCTTTGAGAGTTCAATGGCCGCCCTTATCTCGCAGGGTCTCATAACAGCAATAACAGTGAGATTCCCGGGACCTTTACGGGTCAGGCTCCTGAGAGCTTTCGCTCCCTGCACAGGCATGGTGGCGGCTATCGGAACGGCATCGTCAAGCAGAGAAATATCATTCATCAATATCCATGCGTAAGAGTCACCGGACGGTACTTTCATCGGAAGAATAACAGCGTCCGCCAATTTCTTTGTAATGGCAAGTCTGAGAAAGTCCAGAACAGCATCACCGGGTTCTTTCGCAGCCGGCAGAACCGCTCCCTTTCGCTCAGAATCGGTCATCTGTTCTTCCTTTCTCGGGTCATCTTAGCGCCTCATCAACTTCACGATAAAGCTGAGTATTGGTAAAATGTTTTGTTCTGAGAGCTCCTGACGGACAACTTCCGAAGCAGTTGCCGCATCCCCTGCATACAGCCTCATTCACAACTGATATCCCTCTTGAATCATCGGAGTAGATCGCTCCGTAAACACATACATCAAGGCAGTTGCCGCATCCTGTGCAGTAGGCTTCAAGAATTTCTGTAACTTTTACCTCTGGAATAAGCTTCTCGCCGGGGATCAATCTTGTAAGTATCTGCCCCGCGGATGCCCTTGCAAACTGCATGGAATCGGAGACTCCCTTAGGTCCCTGAGCCGTTCCCACGATAAAAACACCGTCCGTGGATGTCCCCACCGGATTCGTCATGTTATGTGCTTCCTGGAAAAAGCCGGACTCATCCAGAGGAACAGTCAGAAGATCCGCCAGATCTTCTGTATCAGATGATGGCTCCAGCGCAGGGGCAAGGACAACCATATCGAAGGATTGCTCGCTCTTCTCACCGTTCATCCTTTTGAAACTGACTTCGGTGCCTTTTATGCTGATATCAGACACCCGTGTAAGTGTAACACCAGCCGCTTCAGCCGCGTTGTATCGTTCCTGATCGTCTTTCTGTGGAAGACAGAGATCTCTGTAGAACTCCGTTACCTGAATATCAGGGGACTGATTTTTGAAAAATCCTGCCAGTTTCATCATGTAACTGCAGCATATTCCGGAACAGTAATTCTTCTCTTCC
>DAOWJX010000272.1 GCA_030640155.1 Candidatus Aegiribacteria sp.
ACATTCCCGGGCCAGGATATCCTCCCTGAGAGCTCAGCCATACGCTCAGGTCTCTTAGATAGAAGTTGAAAAACATGCCTGTCGCAGCACCGCATGACATCGAACACTCGATGGATGAATTCATCAGACACATCAGGATGCATCAGATCCCCCATGGAGGTAACGAAGACAAGCCGCGGCTTCTTCCACCCTGAGGGTATTCCCAATGCATCCTCATGGACCGCAACCGAGCAACCCTCTCTGTACTTTAAAACACCCATACCCTGAAGCTTCAGGGCAATTCCTCTGGCATAGCAGTGCTCACACCCCTCGCTCACCGGGCTGCACCCTGTCACCGGATTCCAGGTCTCGTGTTTCCATTCACTTCGCAGAGCCGCCACTTGATTCGCCCTCCTGCGCCGTTCAATCCTGATCAGATAATATCCGAAGAAGCGGTTGATCTCTTCCCACCTATACGAAGATACTAAAACTGGAGCTACTGGTAGAAGAACATCCCGTCTTGTGCAAGTACTGAAACTTCAATAAGTTTGGTAAACAGAGAATGAAACTATACGAAGGCCAGGTTTGTTTTGAAGAATTATATATGACTAAGCACTATGCTGATCGCAAACTATAGGGAGGTTCTGGTATGAAGCTTCTTGTGATATTCATTGCCCTGTTATTCACGTTACCTGCACCGGGTTCCGAAACAGACACAGTTTCAGAGGGACCCCTGGAGGGAATGCACTTCGTCTCCATACCCGCAGGCGATTTCCTGATCGGTTCAGATACTTCATGCAGTGAACGCTTCAACGAATTTCCGCAAAGGGTTGTTCAGATCGATTCCTTCGAGATAATGTCAACAGAGGTAACTCAGGGTATGTGGAAAGAGCTGATGGGTTCTGACGAAAGCAGTATACCATTCCTCTGGACAGGTCTATGCGGCAAAGGTTCAAATTATCCTGTCTACGCGGTATCCTGGTTTGATTGCAGAAGATTCATCGATAGACTGAACGGACTGGACTCCGGTTACATTTACCGGCTGCCGGGTGAAGCGGAATGGGAGTACGCCTGCAGGTCGGGAAGCGATACCGACTTCTTCTGGGGAGATTCCGATCATGACAGTCTTGCAAGCAGTTACTGCCGCTGCAGAGTCGATCATATCCGGGCAGAAACCCCTGGATCCGGTACCCGGGAAGTAGCTTCATTTGAATCCAATTCCTGGGGGCTTTTCGATATGGCAGGAAATGTTTCCGAATGGTGCTTCGACCGGTACTCTTCTGATTACAATTATCTTCCTCCGGATGGAAGCCCGTTCCTCTATCCGTGCGATGATCAGTGGCCCCACGCGATGAACTTCCGTCGGGTACACCGCGGGGGAAGCTGGCTGACCAGCCTGAATGGTTGCAGGTCGGGAATCCGCAGCAGCCTGTCCCCTGACCTCTGGGCAACCTGTGTTGGATTCCGTGTGGTCAGAGTACCAAGGACCAGCAGGAACTATGCCGTTCTGCTCTTCCATGCGGGAGTAGACAGCATTGACGCCGATTCAGAGATGGAAGCAATCGAACTCTTCGGCAGGGCGCTGAAGCTGGATCCCACCATGATAGATGCGCTGCTCTACAGAGGGTTATTCCGTCATGGGAACGGACAGACTGAGCAGGCTCTTTCCGATTTCTACGAAGCCCTTGAACTCGATCCGGATAATGCAGGCTCATACCAGATGATGGGTGTCGTTTTTGCGGACGCGGGCAAAGACCAACAGTCTCTGAAGGTTTTTAACAGAGTCGTAGAGCTCGACCCTAACTATCCCGGGATATATTTCCAGAGAGGTTTAGCACACGTTTTCCTGTGGAATCTCGATGAGGCAATATCTGATCTCAACCGGGCGATCGTACACAATCCAGGCTCTCCCACCGCATACTACGCAAGGGGATCCGCGTACGCTATAGACGAGCAATACGATTTAGCCATCGAGGATATGTCCTCTGCGATTGAACGGAATCCCCAATATGGCGATGCATATATGGCGAGAAGCCAGATATACCATGAACTGGGGCACATGGAGCAGGCATGGTCGGACAGCGTCCGGGCTACCCAACTGGGCATTTATGAATGAAGAATGACCCCTGACCAGAGCTCCAGTGTCTGGAAACAGTGACTGCTGAATCTAGAACCTGCTCTATTTGTAATTTCTCATGTATTTCTTAACGTATTTCGATACAGTTTTTGGGTCGCATTGCAGAACTTCAGCTGTGCGGGATTTGCTTTTCAGTAAATCGTATGTCCTGTATATGTGATGAGTAATGACGTCCTCCAGTTTCTGCAGGGATGTATCATTGATACTCAGATCATTCCCCTGAACAGTGCTTTCAAAAATAATGTCAGACTCTCTGATAATCTTCCCGCTGCTCAGCAGCATGGATCTGTGAACTACATTCCGCAGCTCACGCACATTTCCAGGCCATTTGTGGCAACAAAGCCTGTTCATGGAGGATTTCAGGAATGTTGGAGGCTTTATCCCGGGTTGTGTAAGCAGTTTGGCAAAACAGCGAACAAGAAGAGGGATATCTTCAGTTCTTTCTCTCAGGGGCGGTACATATATAACCATTACAGCGATCCTGTAATAGAGATCCGACCTGAATTCTCCACGGCTGATCTTATCGCAGAGATCGGAGTTTGTAGCGGATAGTAACCTGAAATTCACCTTTCTTTCAACGGTTTCGCCTATTCTCCTGAGAATCCCGGATTCGATAACTCTGAGAAGTTTGGCCTGAAGATGCAGGGGCATATTCCCTATTTCATCAAGAAAGAGGATTCCTCCGTTTGCCGATTCGATCAGGCCCTGACGATCAGATCTACTGTCTGTATATGAACCTTTGGCCGATCCGAATAACTCAGCCTCGATAAGATTCTCCGGGATTACTCCACAATCCACCGTAACAAAGGGTACTCTTCCTGCTACTTGGCGTATCGCGCTGACAACAAGATCCTTTCCGGTGCCGGTCTCACCTGTAATCAGTACAGGAACCTTCGTACCGGCTATTTTCTTAATGCGATGTTTAACGTCCTGCATAATCTCAGATCTTGCTATGATCTCGGGGAAATCTACTTCTTCAACCCTTGGAAACGGCGGATACGAATTGCAGATACCAATAACCGATGAAATAACCGGTTCAAGCAGGTTTACGCTTGAGGTATCTTCACCGCTCATGAAAAACTTTCCACCTTCTGGAAGGTCTATTTGAACCGCATTGCACTGTTCACCGGAAGGCGGTTCTTCCGAGCAGCTGAGTCCGAACCTGTCACATAGGTCAGCAATATCAGCACGCCCCGATATATAAGCTGGAATCCATTCGGAAAGACATTCCACCTGCTTAACAAGGGTTGCATTTTCAGGCAGGTCACAGATTATTTTCGATGTTTCAATCATATTCACATGGACCCGGAAACACTACAGGATAAGCTGAAAGACCGTTCGTAATCTCAAGAAGGCATTCTATGTCAGAAAGTGACCCCATGTAATCAGATTCACGCTGAATTCTTGTCTCACCCTGATCCTTGAAAACAATATCTTCAACATTCGAATAGAGTCTCGTACGTAATATTACATCAAATATGTTGTTTCCCCTTTTATTCCAGCCTTATATCATGTGATAAAGTATGTTATCGATGCTAATAAGGTATAGAAAAATATGATAGTTTCAATAATAACATATTTAGAGGTTTCCGCAAGCGGTTAACACTCCATCTTAATCGAATAAATTCCCGTAATCGGGAAAATATCCCTACTTATCGCAGAATGAATAAAGACTCAAATAGTGCAATTTATTGATATTAAATACTAT
>DAOWJX010000356.1 GCA_030640155.1 Candidatus Aegiribacteria sp.
ATAAGACTCTTTGCAACACCCGCCCTATCAGCGATTTCTTTCATTGATGTGCCGGAGAAACCTTTTTCAGCAAAGCATTCCTCCGCTGCATTGAGTATTTCCTCTTTTTTTGCTCCTGACATCATTGTCCTTCCATATTTATTACTAAATCCTTTTATTCCTAAATACCTGACTGACCGTTCGGTCAGTACTATATTCAAAAAAAATTGTCTGTCCAGTGCTATCCTTTCTTCTAAACTACCCCACATATACCTGATCTTCAGCAGTTTCTTTCTCGGATCTCCGGATGCTCAATGAGGTAATCCATATAAACCCGCACCTGTGCCATTGCAGGAAGAACACCTTCGTGAACGAGTTCTTCAATGTTTGACAGTATTACACTGATCTCAGGAATTTTTACCGGATCACTCCCTGCCATACGCAGCAGCTCCTGTCCGAGTTCCTTCGGAAGAATTCGTTCTCCTGAATCCGGGATCATTTCATTCAGTCGTATTCTGAGTTCTCTCAATCTCTTTGAACCATCCTCCGCAAAGTGGGTGCTATGCGCAGCTATGTCAGCAGAGGACAGATCAATAAGACGTTCTAAATACTCCCCTGAATCCCGGATTAACTTCCGAACAGCCCGATCACTCCACTGCTTCGAATAAAGAACAGGTCTCATATGGTTCTTGACCAGGAAATTAACACATGAACGCTCTTTCTTCGAGAACCTGAAACACTCAGCCACCACGGTCGCAATGAAAGCCCCGATCTCCTCATGCCTGTAGAAGTGAGGATCTCCCCCGTCGTCTATCATTCTTGTCTCCGATTTTCCTATATCATGAAGAAGTGCAGCCCACCGCAAACATTTATCGGTTGATTGCAGATGCCGAATGACTTCGAGAGTATGATTCCAGATATCGGTACAGTGAGCCTTTCCCTGTCCCACTCCATTCAGTGTGAACATCTCTTCAAATTGAGGTATCATATCCGTCAGGATACCGGATTCCTTCATCGCCTGAAGGGTATCCGCCACGGAATTCCCATCAGGAGCGGTGAGTATCAGATCCATCTCCAACTTCCAGCGTTCCCTGGAGATGTTCATTATCTCCGTGTGAAGCTTCGTTACAGTATCAAGAACCGATGGATGAAGAGAGAATCCCAGGCGGCAGGCAAACCGGAAAGCTCTGAGCATCCTGAGCGGATCTTCCCTGAAAGTCACATCCGGTTCAAGTGGTGTTCTGATAATACCGTTTTCCAGATCCCACCTGCCTCCGAGAGGATCAATGATCATCCCCTCTTCGCTCATGGCCATCGCATTGATTGTGAAATCACGCCTTGTCAAATCTTCTTCAAGGTTTTTCCCGAATACTACATCAGGATGGCGGGAACCTTTGCGATAACTTTCCCTGCATCTGTAAGTTGTTATCTGAACCTCGGTCTTTTCCGACCCGCGGTACAGAAATGTGGCTACAGTTCCAAACTCCATGCCTATTGGAATTGCCTTGAAACCCCCGGACTCCAGAATATTCCTGGTTACATCGGGCAGAGCACTTGTTGCAAAATCATAATCCCCTGTAGCTCTTCCAAGGAGCAAGTCTCTGACGTACCCTCCAACAAGATAAAGCTCTTCTCCCTTATCATGAAAGATCCTGAAAAGACTTTGTGCTATTTCCATGATCTCCTCTCACCCTGATACGGCACAGAAATCTGGCAGTACTTGGATTATATCAAAAAGACTTATCTTTCGAACATACCAGGGAAGGAATACCGTGACTGTATTATTGTCTATCTGGAAGCAGATCAAAGAGGCCGGGAAGGTCAGTCTTGTTCTTTTCCGAATAATGGTGCCTGTTATTATCGTTGTTAAGGTTCTCAGCGAACTGGGTCTTGTCAAGTACATTGCTTTTGCTTTCGAGCCTGCAATGAAACTCGTTGGACTTCCCGGAGAAATAGGACTGGTCTGGGCAACCGCAGTTATAACAAACATATATGGCGGTATTGCCATCTTCGCGACCATTGCCCCGGCTCTTCACCTGTCTACAGCACAGATAACGGTTATGGCCTGCATGATTCTGGTTGCACATTCCATGCCAGTGGAAATATCAATTGCCAGAAAGGCTGGACTCAGAGTTCGTTTCATGATTCCCTTCAGAATACTGAGCGCTTTCCTGTTTGGCATCGTTCTTCACAGTATCTATAAAATGGGAAATTTCCTGCAGGATGAAGGGAAAATCTTCTGGGAAGCTGCACCAACTGACAGCACGCTATCTTCCTGGGCTCTATCTCAGCTTCAGAATCTCTCAATCATCTTCCTGATTGTACTTGGATTGATCATCCTCATGAAAATCCTTGACAAACTCGGAATCACACGGATAATGAATAGACTGCTTGAACCGATTCTGACTTCAATGGGAATAGGGAAATCAGCAACTACTGTGACCATACTGGGAATGGTGCTGGGGATATCCTATGGAGGAGGTCTAATAATAAGAGACGCCTCTTCAGGAAGGCTTTCCCCGAAGAACGTGTTCTTCTCAATATCATTGATGGGACTTTCTCATGCCATTGTGGAAGACACGCTTCTGATGATGTCTCTGGGGGGAAACATAACGGGCGTGCTTCTGGCCAGAGTCGGATTCACATGGCTGGTAATAGCCTGTCTGGTTAAAATCGTAAATAGAATGCCGGACAGAATTTTC
This sequence comes from Candidatus Aegiribacteria sp., assembly GCA_030640155.1. Classification (GTDB taxonomy): domain Bacteria; phylum Fermentibacterota; class Fermentibacteria; order Fermentibacterales; family JCC-6; genus Aegiribacteria. The sequence continues at coordinate 2,682 of DAOWJX010000356.1, forward strand.
TATCGCTACCTGTTCAGGTCTGCAAATCAACCGGATTCTATCCGGCGGTAAAGCCTATTCTATCAGTTCATCAGCCTTATCCGATATTTATTACAACAAATATGAATTAATTATATAATAATACAAGATCCGGTGCCTGACCCCAAAAAGTTAGCATTATTTCAGATTCACCATTCTGCCTGTAAATACACTGGAATCGATACTCACACTGTAGTAGTAGACTCCGGGCGAAACATCATTACCGTTGTCATCTCTGCAATGCCAGAAAACACTGTGTTCTCCGACATTCATCTCTCCATCAGTCAGATTCCATACCATCCTTCCGGAACAGTCAAAGATTTGGATGGCGACATGTGCTGGTTCTGAAAGGGAATAGTTGATCTGTGTCGAGCCATGAAATGGATTAGGCGATATTTTGATGGCTTGAGTTCCTGATGATATTTGATATTCCCCGGATGAAATTCCTACTGACGAAATATGTGCATAGCGAACCGATTTTAAATTGCCGCTCCAGTTCGTACCGCCGATAATGTACAGATAGCCGTCATAGGAACAATATCCATGCCCTGAACGCACCTCGGGTAAGTTGGGAAATGAGGTCCATGGATCCAGCGGTCCGGATGCTTGTATGCCGGCAGTACTTGCTGTGTTGTAGTAAGAGGTAAGACACTGTCCGCCGGTGATGTAAACATTTCCATCTTCCACACAGCAGCCATGCAATGCGGATACCGCAGGCAGCGGAGTTGTGGGTGTCCAGGATCCTATCGTACCATCAGGTTGTGATTGCGCGAACCAGACATTGTTGTAGTATGTGAGCGAGCTGCTGTGCCCACCGGTTATGTACAGATAATCGTCGTACGAGAAGCAACGGCATGCTCTGCGCACAGCAGGCATACTCGTGGTTGTTTCCCAGGTTCCAATTGTTCCATCGTCATTTATCTGAGCGAACACGACTTCCGTAAGGTCACTGCTGCCATTGTAACCGCCGATTACATATACGTATCCATTGCAGACTGTCATGTTGAAACCGCTGCGGGGCGAAGGTAGATCAGTCGTTGAAGTCCAGGAACCAATCGAGCCCTCCGGCTGTATCTCGGCAGACCAGACATCCGTTCTGTAGCTGCCGCTTCCCCATCCGCCAAGGACAAAAACGTAGTTGTTATATACAAAACACCCATGATACATACGTCCGCCGGGCAAGCTCGATGTTGACAGCCATGGATGTGCCAGCGACCCATCTCCTAATATTTCAGAATACCATACATTGTTATGACCGGCACCCATTTCCTCTCCGCCAATAGTGTATACATATCCGTTATGTGCACAGCACGCTGTACACCATCTGGCATAAGGCAGATCAGCAGTTGAAAACCATTGAGCAGTAACAGCTGGTGACAGTATGGCTATCAGGATGAACCATATGTGCATTCTTCTACGATCAGACATACATCTCCATTCGTAAAGGGGAACTGGCTTCATACAGTATTAAAAGCTGATGAAATATGCAGGTTAAATCCTTTAGCGAACAGGAACAGATTCTATTTTATCTCAATATGGTACACATTCTTGTTTCGGTAGTATTCCCGGTTGAAATACGATAGAAGTAGATACCTGAACGAATTTCACCCGTATCCCACAGGACAGAATGATTCCCTTCCTGCTGTGTTTCTCCGTTAACGAGGGTTTCCACAAGTTTTCCGCTGATGTCATACACAGTTAATGAAACAAAACCTGTTTCCGAAAGAGTATATGAAATCGCTGTATGAAGACTCACAGGATTGGGACTGTTCTGATTGAGTATTACATCCGGAAGCATTCCTGATGCTGACTGCTCTTCTATGGAAGTGGTTGGTTTCTCCCGTGACAGTATGAAGAAATCGGCACAACTACTTGCATTAAGATAACTTGAGGTCAGCGAAAGATACGGTGAATCGTCAAGATTGGATGTAAGTACCGGATATCTGTGATCGTAATCGCTTCCGCTTGTTATTTCCTCAACAACATTCCAGGTCTGACCTCTATCCGTTGTTTTCCATCTCTGTATTTCGCGCATGGGTGTTCCGTAGTACTCGATGTATATGTCGAATTCTTCATCCGTAAGAGAATGTATTCCATATATCCACATGAACTCGCCGTTATGAGGTATTACTATTTTCTTCCACTCATCATCTTCCCAGTAGCGCAAATACCAGTCGGCAGGATCAGGGTTGTTGCGCCATGTCTCACAATTGGTGAAGTAGATGTTACCTGACGGTGAAAAACATCCCGAACCGAGAGAGGTTATTTCGTTATTTCCAGGAAGGTGCTGCACAAGGCAGTGGCTGTCCATCTCATCACAGGTGAGAGGTCCCTCTGTGGTGATATTCTTCGTGAAAGAACCATCTATGTTTGTCCAGTTCTCGCCGTCTTCACTGTTCAGATAATAGCAGTCCGGGTAACCGTAACCGGGATCACGATCACAGCGATTCACTGCAAGATGGATTCCATCACTGTCACTCTGTGTTATTCTTGCGTGATATGCCCAGTAGTTCCGCGCGGTTCCGAAATTTATAATGATGTTTCCGGCATTCCATGTCAAACCGTTATCCGTGGATTTGTACAGAATTATCCGGTAGTGATCGTAGTAAGAATCACTTCCATACCTTGATGAAACAAACAGATCACCATTTGCTGTTTTCCAGATTTTAGGATAGCAGTTACCCATTCCAGTTTCATGCACCAGCGTGAAACCGGCTGAAGGATCTTCAGGATTCACCGAACGCTTTATCTGATATTTCCCGTTGTGACCACTGCCGCCTGTATTCCACAACTTTTCATGAACCACAACTATGTGACCGTCATCAGCAACTATCAGGGCTCCATGCGCATGACAGTCGGTTGCTCCGGGTATTCCGGGCTCAACGCCATATGACTCGGAAAGCTCTTCGCTATCATGATCGTAATACAGAACCATATTTTCGATGGAGTATCCTGTTCCACCCCGCTGCATCCAAAGGAAATATGTTCTGTTGTAATCTCCAGAATAGTAATAAATCTGGGGACCGAAATTGCTGGCTGTTATTACCTGTGGATTATGTCCTCTCGATTCGGTTGAATAATAATAACCGTTTGAAATATCGATACCCCAGATAATACCCGGCAGAATCATCAATACAGCAATTATCATTGCACCGGATAATATTCCTGTTCTTTTCATTTTCTTCCTCCCCTGAAAATGTTTGTCATATTATTATCATAACCGTGTATAAATCTTTTTGCTTGTATTCTACTTCGACATTATGTGCTTTTCCGGGGAAATCGATTCCTTGTATTTTTCCCTGAATTCCTCAACAGTCATTGACTGTGACCAGTACAGTTCGAACAATTCCTTTAATGCTATAATTATGCTGGAACGTTGAATAATCACGGCAGTAAAGTTTTCCGGTGATGCTAAGTATTCCTCATGAGTGAACATCAGGACCCTGCTGTCAAAAATCATCAATTTCATCGGTAACGATTCTGCGATTCGCACTTCTTCTCCAGCCTCCCGGTACATTTCAATCACTGACATTGGAATCAGATCCTTGGCTTCTGATATCTGGTAGATTGATCTGTACCTTGTTCCTCTTTTCAAACCGTACAGCTCTTCAATATTTCTATCCGTCATTGCATA
>DAOWJX010000085.1 GCA_030640155.1 Candidatus Aegiribacteria sp.
AAAGTGAGGGCGGGGCTTCTGCGGCTGTCCACGGAGCGCTTCAGACAGGCGCCCTGACCACCACATTCACAGCTTCTCAGGGTCTGCTTCTCATGATACCGTCCATGTATAAGATCGCAGCTGAACTCACGCCGGCAGTATTTCATGTTTCCGCCAGGAGTCTCGCATGCCAGGCCCTTTCAATATTCGGAGATCACAGTGACACCATGGCAGTCAGACAGACTGGTTTCGCGCTTCTGGCAAGCGCTTCGATCCAGGAGGCGATGGATCTTGCAGTAATCGCGCACGCATCCACCATTAAAGCAAGGATTCCATTTATCCATTTCTTCGACGGTTTCAGAACAAGTCACGAAATTCAGAAGATCGAACTTGTCACGGATGAGGTTCTCCGCAGCATGATTGATGATGAACTCATTATAGCCACAAGAAACCGCGGACTTGATCCAAATAATCCGGTACTCAGGGGAACAAGCCAGAATCCGGATGTTTATTTCCAGGGAAGAGAAACCGTTAATCCATACTATCTCGCAACTCCCGGAATAGTACAGGACTACATGGACAGGTTCGCTGAACTAACCGGAAGACATTACCATCTGTTTGATTATGTCGGTACGTCGGATGCTGAAACTGTACTGATCCAGATGACCTCCGGCTGTGAGACAGCACATGAAACAGTTGAGTATCTGAACAACAGCGGCGAGAAGGTCGGACTGATCAAAGTCCGGCTGTACAGACCATTTGACGCTGAAGCATTCCTCAATTCTATACCGGACTCAACACGAAATATCGTCGTTCTGGACAGAACCAAGGAATCAGGCAGTCCGGGTGAACCTCTGTACCTTGACGTTATCACTACGCTCTGGGAGAATGGAAAGGGTGATATTAATGTCATCGGGGGTCGTTACGGACTTTCCAGCAAAGAATACACCCCTTCAATTGTCAAGGCAGTTCTCGAAGAAGCCGCCAGATCAAAACCAAAGAATCATTTTACGGTTGGCATAAATGATGATGTTACCGGAACCTCTCTTGAAATACCCGATTTCGAACTTGAATTATCCTCGACAATTCAGGCTGTATTCATCGGTCTCGGTTCCGATGGAACAGTCGGAGCGAACAAGAACAGTATTAAGATCATAGGTGAAGAAACCGACAACTACGCGCAGGGCTATTTCGTATACGACTCCAAGAAGGCAGGCGCCAGAACGGTCAGCCATCTTAGATTCGGCCCTGAACCCATCAGACAGACCTGTCTTATTACTGCGGCGAATTTCGTGGGATGTCACCAGAGCATCTTCCTTGAGAAGTATGACGTTCTTGGATACGCAGCAGAGGGTGCCGTTTTCCTGCTTAATTCACCATTCAGTGTGGATGAAGTATGGAACAAGCTTCCAAGATCAGTTCAGAAAGCAATGATCGCAAAAAAACTGAAGTTCTTCGTTATAGACGCCTACAAAGTTGCAAAAGACACAGGCATGGGTGTGAGAATAAATACTATCATGCAAACCTGCTTCTTCGCAATTTCGGGTGTGCTTCCCAAAGATGAAGCCATCCAGAAGATCAAGGATGCTATTAGAAAGACTTACGGAAGAAAGGGCGATGAAGTAGTTCAGCAAAACTACAATGCTGTTGACCAAACTCTGGCAAATCTCTTTGAAGTGGATTATCCGGATATCGTTACCAGCACAATTGAGATGCCCCCTACTGTTCCGGAGGAAGCACCGGAATTTGTCAAGCGCGTAACCGCGAAGATCATAAGAATGGATGGTGACAGTATTCCCGTCTCCGACATGCCTTCTGATGGAAGCTGGCCTACAGGCACAACTCAGTGGGAAAAGCGGAATGTAGCGCTTGAAATTCCCGTCTGGGAACCGGAAACGTGTATCCAGTGCGGATTCTGCAGCCTTGTCTGCCCCCATGCAGCGATAAGAATGAAGATTTACGATAAGGAGCTTTTAAGTAATGCTCCTGATACTTTCAAATCCACTGATGCAAGTGGAGCCAAATTCGAAGGGATGAAATTCACCATTCAGGTGGCCCCCGAGGACTGTACGGGTTGCGGAACATGCGTACATGTCTGCCCGGCAAAGAGCAAGGAGAATCCTGAGAAGAAAGCCATTAATCTGGCCAATCAGCTCCCTCTTCGTGTTCCTGAAAGAGAGAACTACTCGTTCTTCCTGGACATTCCGGACTTCGACAGGAAAAAGCTCAATGTTTCTCTTGTCAAGGAATCACAGCTGCTTCAGCCTCTTTTCGAGTACTCAGGTGCGTGTGCAGGATGCGGAGAAACTCCTTACGTCAAGCTTCTCACTCAGCTGTTTGGAGACAGAGCCGTCATAGCAAACGCTACTGGCTGTAGTTCTATATACGGAGGCAACCTCCCGACCACTCCCTACTCGAAGAATCATGATGATAGAGGCCCTGCATGGAACAACAGTCTCTTCGAGGATGCTGCTGAATTCGGTTATGGATTCAGGTTGACTGCTGATAAACACATCCAGCTGGCCAGCGAGCTTCTTCAAAAACTGTCTGATCAAGTCGGTGAAGATCTTGCCGAAGCGATTCTTAGCGCTTTCCAGAACTCCGAACAGGACATCTCAGATCAGCGGGAAAGAATCACCGAACTCAGGAGGGCTCTTGCCAATATAGATTCGATGGATGCACGACAGCTAGAAAGCGTCGTGGATTACTTCGTCCACAGGAGCGTATGGACGATAGGCGGAGACGGCTGGGCTTACGATATAGGATACGGCGGTCTTGATCATGTCCTCGCGCAGGGCAGAGATATGAACATACTTGTGCTCGATACAGGCGTTTACTCCAATACAGGCGGTCAGTGCTCCAAGGCTACTCCGCTGGCGGCTGTAGCAAAGTTCGCTGATTCAGGAAAACCTCAACCAAAGAAAGACCTTGCGATGCTTTGCATAACCTACGGAAATATCTACGTTGCTCAGATCGCTCTCGGTGCGAACTACAACCAGACTGTAAAGGCGTTTGTCGAAGCTGAGAGCTTTAATGGGCCAAGTATTATCATTGCTTATACACACTGCATCGCACATGGAATCGATATGACATACGGCCTGGATGAGCAGAAGAATGCGGTTAAATCAGGTTTCTGGCCCCTTCTCAGGTTCGACCCTAGAAAGATCGGCACCGGCGAGAATCCTCTGACTCTTGATAGCAAAGAGCCCTCGATTACCTTCAAGGACTTCGCATATAATGAAGCGCGTTTCAAGAGCCTGACCAAGACGAAGCCGGAACATGCTGAACACCTTTTGAAACTTGCGCAGGAAGAGGTTTCACGCAGATGGAATATCTACAGACAGATGGCTAACATGACCTGGTAGAAGCCGGGCATAACTTACTTAACTAATTTGTCTGAATATTTTCGTATATTTCATTAAAGCCATTTTGTGATATTCGCTTGGCTAAAATGTGGTGAACAGCTGGCTGTGATATTCCCAGCAGAACAGCAGTATCAGCTTGAGAGATACCAATTTCTTCAATAAGGATTCCCACAAGCTTGAACCGTGCCCTCGAAATTGAAGATGTCCGACAACCACTCTTTAAAGAGTTTACGTCAACATGGAAAGCGTTACATACCTGTTGTATTGCCTGTTCAATAGTATCGTGCTGTTCCCGCCTGTTGCGTATATGTGTACCTCTATGTTTTTGCATTATCTTGTACTCAGCGATTGCGAATGCCTTAGAACCCAGGATTCCTAAAGATCCGGATTCATGTGATTCTATGTTATCCCCTTCTACCTGCATGATTCCATCACGCCCTATTCTGAATGTACCGGTGGTCATATATTGATTCTTACTTTCTGAGTAATGACTGAGATATTCAAGATAACCTGCTCTCCAATCCAGAGATACCCGATCGAAAATTCCCTTTATCAATGACTGTTCCATCCAATCACAGCAACAGGATCCAATCAGTGCAGGATGGCCTGTCCATGGATACTGTGCTAACTCCGCCAGAGAATGGACTATTCCTGCTCTGAGGGGATTGAGATGAATATATCCGACAAGGGTCCTGAAGTAGGTTTCGTACTCTACGAGTATTGAATGAAATCTGCCCTGAAAGACATGTCCTTTCCGATCCATCCTTCTGTTATAAGCAGCAGAAAATCCTGTAAGGAGTCTATGCATGCTGCATGAAAGCGTTGCTTCAAGTGGTTCTGCAAGCAGATGGAAGTGATTGTCCATCAAAGACCACGCATGGATTCTAAGCATATGATCTTCGACCAGGATCAAGAGTCTTCTGAGAAAGTCCTTCCTGGTCTCATCCGCTCCAAGTATACAAATGCCCTCCACCGCTCGGGACATCACATGATGGAACGTTCCTTTTCTGTCGAATCGGTATCGTCTTGGCATACATATAGTGTACGAACATTTCAGTGATATTTCAAGTGCTTGAAGAATTTATAGTAGCTTTAGGCATTAATATGAATAATTAGTTAAGTAAGTTATGCCCGGCTTGAGAGCTACTGACAGCGTAAGCTTCCCCTAAATCAGGATACCGCGCAATTGAAACCGGAGAAGTTATTGGCTTCAAGGAACGGACATATACCGAAAACCTTTCTGAGTATTCGTCAACACATCGTGATATTGAGCTTTCGCTTTCATACTGAGGTTACAGTTAAACTGTACAAGTATCATTATCATCAGACTCTGGACCAGATAAAAAAGTAAGCTAAGAATACACTGATTCTCAATTATTATTGAGTGATTCTGTGAAAATAAGATAGAAATTCTGAAAACTGTAACTGTTTGTCAAATTTGTTTTCCATCAACTTACGTCCATTCTCTCTCATTTTTTCATACACTGCCTGATCAGACCATAATTTGACAATCATTTTTTCTAATTGAAGGCTATTCCCGGGTTCTACCATATATCCTGTTTCTCCATTTTTCACAATCTCTGGAACACCAGCCATTTCAGAGGAAATTACAGGAACTTGCATAGACATGGCTTCAAGTAATACATTCGGCAAACCCTCTTTAAATAAGCTTGAAAGAACAAGCATATCTATTCTTTCAAAGATGTATTCAGGTTCACTGGTAAATGGGAAAAAAGTTACATGCTCTCCAATACCCATGGATTTTACTTTATCCTTAAGCATTTGTTCATCCGGGCCTTCTCCGACAAGAATTAAATGTATGTTTGGAAAAACACCATTTGCTAATCTGGATATAGTTTCTAAAAGAATGGTTTGACCCTTTCTTTCCTCATACATACCTACACAGCCTAAAACAGGCGAAGCATCCACAGATAAAACATAACGTCTATAAGCTTCCTTCTTTGCTTTTTCACTGTGTGTAAAACGGTCTACTTCTGTACCCTGGTAGATCAATTCGACCATCTCAGCGGGAATCTTGTAAGTTTCGATAAGATATTCTCTTGTAAAATCAGTGATGGTAATGACCGTTGATCGAATGGATTCATCAGGAAGGTAAAATTCGCGTTTATATTCAGGAACGATAGTTCCAGTTTTAGGAATAAGGATTGTTTCTAAGTTATTATCTTTAATGCATTTTGCAGCAAATATAGAACAGTGAAAAGTATCTCTTGGTGGGTGAACTGTACAGATAGCAACATCGCATTCTTTCAGAGCTTTTGCCCAGATATTCCTGTTTTCAGCATCTTCTGATACAACTTCATCATAGTCATAAGTTACAACATTTGCTCCTGCCCTTTGGCATTCATCAGCTACCCAACTGTCCCGGGGGCTAAGTATTGTTACTTTTTCACCTTGTTCTAAGAAGTAGCGATTTGCTTCTGTGACCCAGATTTGAGTTCCACCACGAAGACATGTATCTTCAATGAATCCAATATTCATAAGTCTGTCCTTACTTAGTTTTCATTAATTCATTTAAATATTTACTAAAAGTCTCATTCATGTTTTTAGAACCATATCTCATACGTGTTGCGTTTTTATTATGCTCAATGCGATGAATGTTGTTTTCAGGAAAAAATAGAAGTTCTGAAACTTCATCCAGGAAGGATTCAGAAAAATCTTCTTCAGGAAACCGAGTGTACAATATCTGTTGTTCCTCAGGTAACCCTTTTCCCACGACATCATTAAAAATTTCTTCCGGCTCATAATGACTGCAGATAATTGGAATCCCGGCAGCGCTTGATTCAAGAATTGGTAAACCTCTTCCTTCGGTTTCGCTTGGAAAAAGTACAATTGATGCAAGTTTATAAATATCCTCAATACAAAGATGTTCGAATTTTTTCTCTTTAAAACAAAGGTGTTCCTCTGTTCCAACAGAAAAAGCTAGAAACAAACGGTTGGAAATCGAATCAGATACTTCCGAAGCAACTTGCTTGAACGCTTTTAGTATTGTCTCAAGATCCACTTGATGCTCAATTGGTACAGGACCTGTGATATGAAATACAATTTGCTGTTTATTGTTACTTTCAAACTTTTTCAGAAATGGGCTATGATGAAGCAATGCACTGATTAACTGCAAATTTCTCCATATTCGTTTACGTTTAATAATACGTGTTGGTTGAAGAAAGTATAGAATCTTTTCTGATGTTAAGTCCAGGCTTAATCCTTCTTCTCCGGCACATACGAAAGGTTTTTGGTTATTCATCCATTTTTCTGTATCTGACAAGCAACAATTCACAGAAACGGGGTGGATGACAGGTTTACCATTTGATAGAATATGTGCCATTCGTAAACGAACAGATTTTATTTCCTCTTTTGTATAATCCTTGAAAAAAGCATCACTGATAGATGTTAGAATTTCAAAAACATGATTTTTAGAAAACCCAAAGTTTCTTATAAGATTTCTGGACTGAAGCTTATTGATATTGACCTGTATCCACCTTCGACCATCCCATGGATAAATTCGCTTTAGCAAAGAAAAAAATGGACGATTGCATATATTCCTGAAAAACTTATCTCTCGAACCTGGATTTTCTCCTGCCTTTCTTTCAGAAGCTGGTTTGCCGTCTTCCCAGTAAAAGTCATGATTAGAATTTATTACATAAATGCCCATCAATTCAGAAACCAGTACAGTACACAATCCTGTGGCAAGATTTCCTGGATTTGAATTAACATTTACAGGTATCAATAGTGATATTTCATTTTCTGCTAAATACTCACCCATTATTTTAGCAAGTCTAACTGCCTGAGACCATATTTCAACAGCTACTATTTTTGACACATTACTGTTTTCAGCCATATCCTGGTAGAAAAGCTTTTCAAACCACTTGCCATTATCCCATTTTGACCAGCCATTTGCACGTGATATGTAAAATCTGTGCCAATCCGGCCTGATAACACTACTGGCCTGTGGATGGAAATCTCCTGCTATAAAATGAACTTTTATCTTTTTCTCAATAGAAAGAATTTCCTGTAAGCATTGAGCATATTTTGATATCTCAATTGAAACACCATCAATACCAAAATCAAAGGTCCAGAATGCGAATCCTTTATTAATATTTTTAAAAAACTCAGTCCTGTTCAATGATTCAGAAAATGAAGATTTCTGCTTTATGTCTGAAAGTATTCTACCAATATCATTCCAATTATCAGGTTTAACAGAATCAAGTTTTCTGATCATTGCTTCATATTGCTTCTTCTTATTGCTGAGTTCTTTTTTAATCTGTTAGTCCTCTCTTTATTTAATAGCTAGTTCTATTAGAATGAAACACTACGATTGTGTCCGCATATTTCTGTGAATTCCTAGCGGTCGTTTAGTCAGGGCGGCCATCATCACCTGAATTGGGTATTGTTTTAACTTAGCCAATTAACACAGCCCAAAGGAGGAAGATGGCCAAGGGTAAATTGACACAATCGGAGGTTAATGTCCAGAGGCTTCTTTGTGACAAGGATGCAATGAAGAAGATGGTAGAGGAAGCAATTCAGGATATTGTTGAATCGGAGTTCGCTGATCATATGGGTCGTAAGCCCTATGAGCGTTACAAAGGTCGTTCTACTCACCGTAACGGCCTCAAGGAGCGGACTCTGACTACTCGTGTTGGCAAGATATACCTTCGTGTACCTCAGACCCGTGATGGATCGTTCTCTCCGTCGGTTTACGAGAAGTACCAGCGTGTAAAGAAGGCATTATTCCTGATTCTGGTGGAGACGCACCGTATGGGAGTAGCGACCAGGAAGATTAAAGCCATTACCGAGGAGCTTTGCGGTGACCGAATCCCGAAGAGCACCATCTCATCCTGGAGCAAGGATCTGGATGGTGACCTTGCAGAGTTCAGGGAACGGCGTCTGGAGGGAAGATATCCATATGTAGTAGTAGATGCGCAGATACACAGGGTACGCAGCATGCGGAAGATAGTACCGGAATCAGTTCTTGTTGCTGAGGGAGTGAACGAGAATGGTCACCGTGAAGTACTTGGCATAAGCATTGGCAACAGCGAGAGTGAGCAGAC
>DAOWJX010000365.1 GCA_030640155.1 Candidatus Aegiribacteria sp.
GCTTCAACCAGAAGTACATATCGATTTCGCGAGATATATGGGAAGCTCCTTGTTATCACAAAATAAGATTCTCTACGATTCTTTAGCAGCTCGAACTCTATAGGATGCAAAGACATTAACCCTCGTCACTCGGGGTTCTTTTCAAGCACTTTTGTGGCAAAGGTGTGCCTCATATCGTTAATTCGGGGACGTCTTCCACCGGGTGCGTGATCGAGCTTGATAGTTCTCATGATATTCCGGAATGTCCATTGGACTGCCGAACGATCGAGCACTCTATGCCGGATGGAGACAGTTATCAGTCCATCAACAAGTGGCGGACTACCCAACAGAAGTTTAAGAGATAACCTCATTTTGTCCTTTTAACATACTGTATTGCATGGCATTAGCGAACACACTCCTGTAAGACCCCACCATCGATAATCTCCCAGCCGAACGATTTCAGTACTTCGCTTTGGGTCTTCATGGGGGCTTCAATCATCCGCTCAGGCTTTCTCTTATCTGAGTACCAGAGCCAGACCGAGTCAAGGTTCGACATCTCTTCCAGAATTGTCTTCCCACTGAGCCTGTCTTTCTCATTCCTGCTCCTGTTAACCCGGAGCTCAAGGAGCCGTAGTACAGTAAGTGCTATAGCACAGGTGAGTAAATGACACCTTATCTTGCTGTCAGTCCAGTGATAGAACGGATTCAAGCGAACATGATCTTTTGACTTGCTCGACCGGAACTGATTCTCAATCCCGTATCGGTCAAGTGATAACTGCACGATCTCGGAAGTTCTCCAGTCATGGTTGTCAGTAACAATTACATTCCTGCCGAAGAGCTTCTCAGCTTTGGTTACCTGATAAACATCCTTGCGGAAGCTCATATCGGGAGTATCATCCGTGTCGCTGAACTCCAGATTGTAATACCTGGAGGAGATATGGAGCTTCTCGCAATCACGATGATACCTGTCTACTATTGATTCCGAGTTGCGCCAGTGTGGACGCTGCTCTTTGTATCGGCGTCTGTATTCCAGGAGGTTTTCGCGGATGGACTCCAGCTTTTTCTCAAAGGTGTAAGCTCTCTTCCGGGCTGTCCTGGGATTGTAGGTAACTATTAACGTCCTTTCCTGACCCCAGAGATCGCTGCGGGTCCGGTAGACCAATATACGATCTTCAGCACTCCGCTCTTTATTCTTGCGGATATCCAAAGGCGACAAAACCTTCAGATCTATTCCGGCAAGCTCCTCAATGTAGTACGGTGAGTATGTGGTAATGAAGTGGATCCGGGTGTGATCATCTATACTGTGTATTCCATCATCACTGTTCATCCCCTTGTCAAAGACCACCGTAAGGCGCTGCTTCGTCTGATTGAAGCCGCACATAACGCCAAACAGCTCGTCCACCACCTGCCTGAACAGTTTGGAATCGTGTCTGTTCCCTTCATACGCCTTGTAATAAAGAGGTAAATGAGTATTCCTGTCTACAAGAAGAGCAAGCCCAACCTGGCGAAGACTGTGGCGGCCTGCCTTGTTGTGACCGCGCTGGCACAGTTCCGAGTCCGTCCGGCTGTTCATGAATGTGTAATAATTCGTAGTATCAAACAGCAGGCATTCCGCCGGCAGCGGCTGCTGCTCCCATACCTTGCTGAAGAATGCTTCTCCGATCTTCTCGATGTCATCCTCGCTCAGCCTTTCCCATTTGTCCCAGTACCTCTGGGATGTCAGCTCGGATAGATCAACAGGGCGGATCTCCTGGATCGCCGTATGTTTGTACCAGTCAGACAGAGCTCGTTTACTTCTGGGAGCTATCAGTCTGTTGACCCATGCATAGAAGAAGTATTCTCCAATACCCGGACCCGTTTCTCTCACTCCCCTAGATACAATTCCATCAATGATGCCAATGGTATCCAGCTCCTTCTCCAGCTCGTTCAATAAGAACAGAGAACCAAACTGCCTTGATGCCACTTTCAGTGGCTTTCCTCTGGATTCAGCATCCTTGAGCCGCTTTAGCATTGTATCAACAGAACCAAGGTAAATCTGCGAAGTTACCTTCGGTTTGCCGTTAATCCACTTCATTTCACGGATGTAGTAGTAGGGTCTACCCTTTTTCATCTTCTTGTGTAAGTGTGCCATATTCCGAATATATGAGTAGGGTCTTACAATGTCAAGCCTTGTGTCTACATCTGCATGATATTCATCATATTACGCTCTACTAATGTGTGTATTTTAAAGGGTCTTACATATTGAAGTGCTGTATGTTGTTGATAATGATATGGTTAGAGACACAAAAATGGATTATCTCTTAAACTTCTGTCAGAGATAACATTAGCAACAAGCTGTCTTATTCCCTCAAGAGCTGATTCCTGAGTTTCAGTAAGCCAGCTCAAGCTAGGGAATTCTGTGCATAAACCAACATACTCCTGATCTTCTTCTGACCATGATACTCTATATGTATAAAGATCACTTTTCAGTGGCATCTTCTTCACCTAGCCTCTCTATAGCTCGAAGAACTTGTCTAACCTGATAGGCTTTCGCTTTGCCTTTCATATTCTGGATATTCACTCTTGGATCTCCTTGCCATGGTGTCCTGTAAACATGATGGCTTGATCCGGATTGCCTCGGTTCACCAAAATAGTATTTGCATACCTTACATAAATCCGGGAATCGAACACCTTTCGCGTTGTCCTTCATTCCCTTGATCAACTTTTCTAGCTTCGCCATAGAGTATAGTATCAATAATGATACTGCTTGTCAACCCCTTCTAGTGTGCTAACGCACTGCATAACCAGAACAGTATTTGCATAGCAAAGAACTTCGCTGCTGTTTCTGGTTGATGCAGTTGTTGACGAAACAATATTCGCACAAAGGTTCTCAGGAATATTATCAGTGAGCTTATCTAAACCACGAAGATATAGATTGTTCTCAAATAATTCCGAGGTTCACTACCTGTAGATATCTCTACGGTGGCCTATCTTAACAACAAGTACTATCAGTTTCTCATCCTGGATCTCATAAATCACTCTGAATGATCCTATTCTGATTCGCCAAGCAGGACGCCCGGATAATTTTATGCAACCATCTGGGCGTGGGTTATGTGTGAGAGATTCGATTGCAGAAATAATACGATCTTGGTCTTGGCGATTGATCTTGCTTAGCTGTTTTTGTGCAGAACGAAGGATTTCAACGGAGTAAGTCACGCGTCGTAATTATCGCGGATTTCGCGAACTGCCTGATTGAAAGGGATGCTTTCCTCTGCGGAAGATTTTGCAGCGTCGAACGCACGAATGTCCTCAAGCTCTTCAAGTTCATCCAATACCTTTTCCCATTCAGAGAAAGGTAGAAGTACAGCTTTTTTGCATTTGTCTTTACCTATAACAAATTCTGGATGTAACGGTACCATAACAACCTCCTATGAGTATTATGTAAAAGGTTGGGTAAAGATTCAACCTCTTCCTCAAAGTGACCCAGCGAGTTAAGTAACTGTTCTTAAAGAACTGATGTCCGCGCTTTGTCTTATATGTTCTTTTTTACGGCGACGGCTTTTTTGTTCTGTGGGTCCGTTTTCCGTTTGTTCTTTTGTGCTCCAGCCGAAGCCGTTCATGTGGTTGTTGGCCCGTGTCCACGTCTTGCTCCTTCATCTGTTGGATAACGAACGCGGTGCGTGCTGCTCCGTCGACGGGGCGTGCCTCGTTTCTGCACCACTCTATCAGTTCGTCAACATCGACATCGACCTTCACGAGATGGATACCGGTGTCCCAGATGACTTTGAAGGAATGCTTGGCAAACTCAAGCCACTCGTCATACGTTTCCTCAAGATCGTCGGCATCGGAGGCGGTGGATTTGAGAAGTGCCCACTGCTCGCGTTTGTACCACGCGACTCCGGACACCATCGGGAATTCTGAATCTGGGTCATCAAGCATATTCTGTCCTGTTTCTGGGCTATTTTTTACAGCGACGGCTTTTTGTTCTGTGGGTCCGTTTTCCGTTTGTTCTTTGTGCTCCAGCCGGCGCCGTTTCTTACTCGTCAACAATGATTCTATTGCTGCGGTATAAATCAGGCTACTAGTTATCTTGCATGAGGATAACATGTGGTATTTTCTGAGTCAACAAGCATACCTTGACGCATAAAGGTAAACAAATGTATACTAATAAGGGAAACTGCGGTGTTATACTGCAGCTTCATATGCAGAGGAAGGAATATGATGCATAAAAAACTGGGCCCTTCAGGTTTTTGCGTACATGAGATTTTGTATTCTCAGAAACATGTACTCTTGATCTCTTAGCCCACAAGTATTCTTTAAAAGTCTTCTGATTTTTCCGTTAAATGATTCAAGCTTCCCTGATGATATTTGATAATCAAACCAGTTCAGAATATTGGATTTTACTCTTATAAGCCACTTTGCCACCTTTTCCAGAATATCAACTCCTGAGCCTTCTGCCTTTGTAAGCCAGCTATCGAGAAAACTCTCAGCTTCAATCTTTGACTGCTTTGACCAAAGGGATGCAAGCTCTTCTTTCAGGTAGTAGGCAATGTATAGGGGCGTATTCTCTCTCAGAGCTTCATCAAGGGCGGCCATGTCAGCTTCTCTTGGATTCTTTTCATTCTCTAGCTTCTTCCTGCTGGTTACAAGCAGCCAGCGCATTCCCTTCAGTAATTCTTTCCCTTCATCATCAGCCTCTCGGGCAAGCTGTCTGCGAAGCAGAGTCAGCTTGTCATTCATGTATTTTACCAGGTGAAAGTGATCAATTATCAACAGGGCTTCCGGCAGGTGCTGCTTAACGGCTGACATGTAGCCGGAAGCCATATCAGTGCATACTGCTTCTATCTTTGCCTTACTGTGGCTAAGGCGAAGCCAGAATCCTTTGAGAGCGTCTGCTCCTTTACCCCTGCCAATATGGAGAACCTGACCTGTATCAAGATCAAGCACGATTGTCAGGAATTTTCTTGGTCTGCCTATACAGACTTCGTCAATCGCGATCTGACGAACATCCTTGAGCTTGATCCGCTTGAACTTCCGCCTGAGTCCCTCTTTATGAATCTGCTTGACTGTGTCCCATGAAAGACCGCAGAGTTCGGCAACATATTTCAAAGGAATAAACTGGCACAAGCAAAGAACATAGCGAGCAAGGGCTCTTGTATAGCTTTTTCGCCCCTCTGCAAACGGAACGGTTACCTGGCGAACGGTTCCGCACTCATTGCATACAACTCTTGGTATAAACAAGCGAAGACAGTTTTGTCTCTTGCCGGTGGGTAAGAGCTTAAAGGTTCGTGTTACTCCGCCAGAGCGCATTACACTGGTTGAATTGCATTTGGAGCACTTGATGTAGCTTGCGGATATCGTTCCGTAATAGATGGTTTTGCCACTTGCATATTTCGTTCGAAGGTACTTTATGCCCTTCAGCTCTTGATTGTGGTATAATTGACTTGTGGACATGATGCTCCTTCAATGGTTTAGGTGGAAGTTTGCCATTGAAATATAGTGTCATGTCCACATTCAATCACTCATGCTATGTACGCAAATTTCGGAAGAGCCAAAAACTGGAAGAGTTTAGAAATAATCTTAGAAACCAAAACTTGGTGAATGATAACCACTTACCTTACATTGTCTGGTGGGTTAAGCATTACTTGGATCTTGATCATCTGGACGAAACATCTTATTCAGATGTCCTAAGTAATGAGGGAAAACATGACTGGCAGATCAGACAGGCACTCGACGCAGTGAAGCTTTATCAGCAATTCTCAGCTGATGAGAAAATCAATACGATTGAATCTGATAAGGTTAATTCTCTTAAAACCATTATCAGGAAACTTAACGTACGACACTATGCCCGGAGTACAGTGAAAAGCTATTCCTCCTGGAGCAGGAAGTACTTCGATTTCTGTTCTTTGCGAAAGATGAAACCGCAGCAAGATTCTTCTTTCATTGCCTATTTGTCCTTCCTTGCACTTAAGAAAAATGTAGCCGCATCCACTCAGAATCAGGCTTTCAACGCCATTCTTTTCCTTTTCAGAAATGTATGGAACAGGGAACCGGAGGGAATTGACGCGGTTAGGGCACGGAAACCTAAGAGACTTCCTGTTGTGCTTTCGCAGGATGAGGTTGCTGTAATTCTAGGATTAACTTCGAAAGTGCAAGGATTGGTCCTTAAAGTTATCTATTCGAGTGGTTTGCGGCTTAACGAGGCTTTGAGTTTAAGGATTCAGGATCTGAACATGGAGAATGGATCCCTAACAGTTAGGAGTGGGAAGGGAAACAAAGACAGGATAACTGTACTTAGCAGGAATCTGATCCCAGAACTGCAGGATCACCTGGTTGGAGTCAGAAAATTATTCATGGAGGGGAATATCCCGGTTTCGATGCCATCAGCACTTTCGCAGAAGTATCCGAAGTCTGGTTTTGAGTGGAAATGGCAGTACGTTTTCCCCTCTTCCAGTCCTTCTGTGGATACTGAATCTGGAAAGGTGAAGAGGCACCATATCCATCCAAGTACAGTGCAGAGGGCAATGTCAGAAGCAGTGAAAAAAGCAGGTATAACAAAGCATGCCACAGTTCATACTCTGCGACATTGCTTTGCAACACATCTGCTTATGTCCGGTGTTGATCTGTGTGAAATACAGGAGTTGCTGGGGCATAAGAGCCTTGAGACTACAAGAATCTATCTGCATGTAATAAAGGAATTCAGGCAATCAGTTATAAGTCCTCTTGATCTTCTATCGTAGTTGAAGCAGCCTGCTATGTTCGAGCAGGGAGCAAAGGGAACCGGAAATGCTGTCGGTTTATTCTCTGTATCGGAGAATTCGTGCTGGATTACCAGTAGGAAACTTGATTTCGCGCCGGTATCGGGTAAAAATCATCCGCTCCATTGAGAAGGGAGCGCAAAGAGGGAATACAGCCAGGAAGACCAGAGGCGGTGTGAGAACACCACCTCTGATGATATCTGAATACTTTCGCTGTTATTTCAGTACAACTATCATCCGGTTCTGGGTCACTCCCGGAGAAAACAGACGGCAGATATAGGTTCCCGCTGGAACGGAGTGGCC
>DAOWJX010000273.1 GCA_030640155.1 Candidatus Aegiribacteria sp.
ATATTCCTGTCCCTCCTCGGGTTCTTCGTACCTGGTATAGTAAAAACCTGAATTATCGGCGTTCCAGCTGACCCCCCCCTTTGTCCAGAGGATGGTATCACCAAGGGCAGCTTTTGTCTCTATATCCATTACGTACCATGTGGACCAGTCCGACCCGCTCCCGCTGGTTGCCCATGCAAGCAGCTCACCGTCGTCGGTTACACTGGCTCCTGCAAGAGACAGTCGTTCCTCCAAGGGAAACTCGTTCGGGTTGATAAGCACAACCGGTTCAGCATCAAGAGTCTCCCGGTAGCAGAACAAGGAGTGATCCTGCAGCCCGTCGTTGAGGGTGAAAAAGTAGCGCTCACCTCTCCTGTAGGGCATTGAGTAGCGCTGGTAATCGTATAGTTCCTCAAACCTTTCCCTTATCCAGTCCCTGCATGGAATAACCTCGATGAAGCCGTCCCAGATCTCGTTCTGGGCAGCAATCCACTCCAGTGTTTCGGCAGAATTCACATCCTCGAGCCAACGGTAGGGATCCGGAACGAGTGTTCCGAAGTAATCATCCACCTGATCGGATACCCTGGCTTCAGGATAATCGATATCGAAAGCACCAGTGAAAGCGCAGATCGCTAAGACAGGAAGTAATATTATCGACTTCAATTGACCACTCCATCTGTGAAAGAGAACTTAAATCTATCCTGATGAATATAACATTTAATACTCTTTTTACGAGTACTACCGTTACACCGGAGAAAACGGCAATGCTTTCTGGCCATGTTGTGGAACCCCAGCTTCGAAAGGTACTCGGTTATAGAGACTTACTGAACCTCCGAGCAGAGATTATGAGAGATAACGTCCCCGAAATCAAGGTTGGATAAGCTTTTCGCTGATCCAGCTTCAGTTGAGAGGTGTGCCCTGTCAGGTAGTAAGAAAGCCTCTCGTGACATTGACTGAGCAGAGTTTCAGGCATTATCATCATCATCATCCCAGGAGCCTATCCGATAATGTGCATCGAGCAGAAGAGCCTCGCAGCTGAGATAGAATGCACGGAGATTTGAGGAGAATACTGGAAGTATTTGACGCCAATATGCGAAGATCATAACCATCTGTGTGGGTTTTATGCAGTTGCGTCATTGTCGGACAGGCTTCTGGATAAAGAAATTGACGAAAATGAGGACAGATAAGTGCTGTTAGGAGAATATCTTAAAATTGCATGAAACCCAGCACCATAGTTGATTATTACTGATAATGGCATGTATATGAACCGGTTGCGAATAAAGTTCAGCGATATCCTGCTTGTGTTAGTACACATTGCAACAGCATGTATGTTGTTTACGCTTGTAATCTCAAGAAGCAGTCATCCTGTTGTTCTCGATCGATATTCGGCCTCACTTGCTGCAGCCATCGTTTTCATCTTCGTTCTCCTGCTCGTGTCCGGATTTATCCTTGGATTGAAAAGAAAAGCATACCGGCAATTCCTCACTACACTCATTCTGAGATTCGGCGTCTTTCCTGAGCTGATGGTTATCTTCATATGCCTTGCAGCCATGTTTCTCCTGATTGTCGGTACCGCACTGACACCTCTGCTGAGAGAACCTCTTTTCGCGTTGGGTCTTTCCCTACTGCTTGCATCTGTAGCGCTCATCATTCCTGTTCTCATGAGCACGGAGAGAAGGAAAGCCTTTGCCGGACGAATGGGTGGATTCTTCATAGGGCTTCTTGTTTCTCTAATAGCAGCAGAGTTGTTTCTACACATTGTTTTACCAAGCAGCATATACCACCCATCCCTTGACCTGAGACCAAACCTGAAATTCGAGATACTGAATAACGTTCCGGGAGTCGCGAACACCGGTTACCACTCCACCAACAGTATCGGGTTGAGAGGAGAGGAGCCACCCGAGGAGTGGGATGAGTATTTCACCATTATCACTGTTGGGGGCAGTACAACCCATTGTTTCTATCTAGATGACCAGAAAACCTGGCCTTATCATCTTCAGGAAAACCTGAGAGCCTGGAATGACAGGATCTGGGTTGGCAATGGAGGTCTCATAGGGCACACGACAAGAGGACACATCATATTCATGAGAGAGGTCATACCCCAGTTGAATCCGGATATGGTGATAGTCCTGTGTGGTATAAATGACCTGGGGCTTTCCCTTAAACCGAATATCTCCCGGGAGGGAGTACCCTGGGAGCAGGCCAGTATTGGCGACAGGATGCTTGCTTCAAGCAGACTTATCCAGGTACTCAGCAGATGGAAGCGAATACTGTTCGAAGATGCCATAGTGATTACAGAAAACCTGCCCCGGTCTTATAGTTATACCACTCTTGATTCTCCGGAGATTCCCCTTCCACCCGATCTGAGGACCATACTCCCGTCCCTGCCGGAGTATGAATCGAATATCCGCACTATCATTCATCAGGCCCGGGAAGCCGATGTGAGAATAGTTTTCCTAACTCAACCACTCATGTTCGAAGACAATGAGTACTGGCGTGGCATGTGGGGAAAACCGCACTGGTTTGGAGCGTCAGGCATGGTCTACTCAGCTTCAGCATTGTGGCGAATGCTTGACATGTTCAACACGGAACTCAAGCAGATCTGCCGCGATGAGGGGGTTCCATGTTTTGATCTGGCAGCTGCCCTTGGACATGATAATGTTTTTTTTGTGGATGAAATGCATTTTTCGGAAGCCGGAGCCGCAGAAGTATCAAATCTCGTTTCAGAATTTCTGATCGAACAGAATATTGTACAGACTAAATGAGATAGCTGCGAATTGGTCATCGAAAATCGCGAACCTGTCCCGTCGAATATCTGTCAAAGCCACTTTCCAGAGATCTTCATGCTTTCCTGTTCTAAAATGCACGGTTTTCATGAATAACTCCGTTCCTGATATTTCACGGAAAGTGGAACTATTGTCAATTTGCATGATAGAAACTAGATAATGGATAATATGTAAATCAATATCTTCATTGAAATGCGAGGGTCATGATCAGAATATTTCTTGTTGGATTACTCATATTTGCTGTGTTGCCGGCGTTATCTTCAGATGAAGTATACCGTGACGCAGGCGCGGGAGCTTTCAGTTTCCTGAAGATCGATCCTGGAGCTAGAGCAGCTGCACTCGGTGGAACAGGGGTAATAAACAGCGGAAGTCTGGCAGGATTCACTAATCCGGCTCTTCTCGCTTCACTTGAAACAGGTGCAATAGCAGCCGGACACAATCAATGGCTTGGAGATGCCTCACAGAACTACCTGGCCTGGAATTTTCTGGCAGGTCCGGTCACCTGTGCTCTCGGAGGCCGTTTTCTTCATGTCGGAAACCTCGAGATGCGGAATGAAGCAACTTCTGAACCGCTGGACAGTTTTTCCGCATGGGATATGTCTTTCCATGCCGCAGGTGCGGTTAGACTGGGAATATTTGATCTCGGAGCGGGATTCAAGATACTTCGTGAGAAAATATGGCTGGAAAGCTCCTCAGGTGTAGCGTTTGATGCAGGCCTGGTGATACACCCAATGACAAATCTGGATATTGCCGCCGCTGTGCAGCATATAGGACCCTCAGTGATAATGGTTGATAACGAATTCAGGCTTCCATCAACCTGGAGGGCTGGAGCAAGATATACTTTCGGTCTTCCGATCGGGTTACTTGCTCTATCAGGGGAGATCAGGAAACCGCTTGATAACAGCTTCTCAGCAGGCAGCGGTCTGGAATACACACCAAAGAGATGGCTGAGCCTCAGATTCGGCATGAGGTTCTTAGATGACTCAAGAGACCTGACAGCGGGCATGGGTCTTTCAGCAGGAGGGTGGATACTCGATTACGCCTTCGTTCCTGTGAATTACGCTATGGGAACAGTACATCGTTTCTCACTTCAGAGGTCTCTTTAACTCCATGCGGATACTTCTGACAAATGATGATGGTTACGATCAGCCGGGTCTTCTCGAGCTGGAAAACTCATTAGGGGAAAGACACGAGATATGGGTTGTTGCTCCGCTTCATCACTGCAGCGGCACCAGCCATGCTCTCGGTCTTTATTCTTCAATGGAGCTCATAACCGAGGGGGAGGATTCGCGCAAATGGGCTTTGGAGGGTACACCCACAGATTGTGTAAAGATAGCTCTCATGGAGATTATGAAGGATAATCCTCCCGATCTGCTTATATCCGGTATCAATCCGGGATCGAATCTCTCGAATAACATTCTGTATTCCGGAACAGTTGCCGCTGCGATGGAAGCCGCACTCTGGAACATTCCATCTATTGCATTGAGCGTTCAGATTTCAGCACACGGTGAGAAGCCCTTGTTTGAAACTGCTTCCAATGCTCTTGATACGCTTCTAGATAATGATATAAATAACAAAATTCCGAATGGAACGATTGTCAATGTGAATGTTCCAGGTCTGGATATCAGTGAGATCAAGGGTTGGAAATGGACACGAATGGCGCAATTCAGTGCTGACATTTCATTCAGAGAAATTGAACCGGGCAGAGTATTCGCATATGACCGGTACCGCTCACTTCCCGTGATCGATCCTGATGGTACCGATGTAGACGCAATCCAGAAGCATTATATCAGCATGACTCTGCTTGATGTTAACAGAACATCAACCCGGAAGCCACCGATCCTGGAGCTTACAGACGGGAGTCACTGAGCATTGTTGTTTATTATGGCAATCATGCTCGCATCTCCGGATGCGGTCTTTCTGAATCATGATGTAACACTTTACTGTTCATCTCCGGATTCAGGTTATGAAGAAGTCACCAGTGAAGTCATAATCCCCCTTACAGCAAGGGGAGTTGAACGCTACAGAGAACTTGTATCGTCGTTCAGGAACACATGGGAATCACTTGAGATCTCGATCGCTGAAATAAGGCACTGGAGACCGGGAAGAGGTACGAACAGGGCAGTATTGAGAGAGATTCCCCACAGATCTCTTCTTCCTGGAGGAAGACTGGAGAGTTCTCTAAGGGAGCTGTTTGTGGAATTCCCTGGGATTGAAATCGGTGATACGCTTTTCATAGAGATAAGACGGCATATCGACTATCTGCCCATGGATGATTTCTACACATATACATTCTATGCGGCGGCAAGAGACAGCATCAGCGCGGGAAGCTTCAGAGTGTTCTGGCCTGATGATCGGGAAATTCATATTGCATCGAACGACTTCCCGGAGCCGGAAATAATACCGATCAACGATTCAACGGTATGCTTTTCATGGAATACTTATTCCCATAGTCCGATTGCGACTCTTCCATTCACGCGGAGTACTGCCGAATGCAGCCCTTCCTTAACAATTTCCAGCCACCAACCGTCCGATGTGAGCGCCGGATTGTTCATTGTTCTTGTTGAAAAACTCATGCAGGATTATGCACCGGTTGCTGATTCCATTCTGTCGGTAACAGGATATGAACCACTAAATATCGCCTGCTGGGTTTCAGAGGAGATTGAATACCTGAGCGGAAACTGGGGGAGAGATCCGGGTTATTCACCGCGCCTGCCTCTTGAAACACTGAATGAGCATGCGGGTGTATGCCGTGACAAGGCAGTTCTTCTCCTATGGCTTCTGAGAAGAGCCGGGCATGATCCGTATGCCGTTCTCACTTCAATGTCCAGAAGCATTACCGAGTTTGTCGGTTCTCGAAGTTTTGATCACATGCTTGTCGCTCTTGATCTCAATTCAAATGAAGTGCTGTATCTGGACCCTTCGAACAGCTTCTCGGAGGATGGGTACTCGTACACGCTCAGAGGCGCGGCATATCTGCCATTAACTGCTTCAGGGAGCGAACTGGTATGCTTTCCGGATAAGTATAACCAGGATTCTCTATCCATTCTGATAGAAGGTACTGTTGATGCTGATTCGGAGATGATCTATGGAAATATCAGTGTTACCATGTCAGGAGCAGCTGACGAACTATATAGATCAATGTTTGCCGGAGTACCGCCTGAGAGAACATCAGCACTCCTTGAGACTCTGTTTGGACTGCTTCCAGGCTCAGACATCCATCTTGACGGCGATCCGTTCAAAATCGGACAGCCTCTTACCGTGCATGGTTCAGGATCATGGGAGTGCAGTATCATCAGAAAGGACAATTCCCTCTACATGCTGGTTCCCGGGCTTGAGACATTCGACCTTATCGGTTCAAGAGCATCTGCATTCGTACTTCCGGATATCAGGGATAATGTATTTATTGAAACGACATATTTCGCATATGTGAGATTGAATCTTACAGGACTGCCTTCAGATTCTCTTGAAACTCCCGGTCCATATTTCGGGAGTAATTACAGTATTGAATTTTATCATAATAATGATTCCCTCTGTATGGAGGAATCCATGTCTCTTCTGCCGATGATTCCGGATATACATCAACTTGATGATCTGAGGTCAGGACTTATTTCGAGAATGTCAGGATTTTTCAGAACGGTGGTATTCCGGTGATGCGATGGATCCTGATACCTTTATTTATCATTTCTGTAGCATCTGCTGTTCCATCAACAGTATCGCTGTATTCAATCTCTATCAATCTAAAGGATGATACGCTCTATAAGACTATCGAGATCCATGGTATTCAGGGAAGCGACAGGCTTCTAAGTCGTATCGCTCATGGATTTAACCCTCAGATCCAGTCAATCGAACTCGAGGAAGCGATCTTTGGTTATCCTGGAATGGAATCAGGGCACATCCCGGAATGGGCGGTTGATACATTATCAGGATCAGGCGGCTGGCCACGCTCGCATGTAGTGGCTTTTCCCGCTCTCCGCGAGGGAATGGAGATCAGTTACAGAATCATGATAAAGGACTGGAGTGAAAGCTGGGCACAGGGTCCCTGGGCTGTTCTGGCTCCATCGGTCAGGGGGATATCCCCTGATTCCTGTTGTTTCAGCGTTAAGGGCGATATCCAGAGTAACCCTGTATGGTCCGGTCAGGGTTTTACTGAAAGAGTTGTTGATGATGGTTTCATGTACACCTGCTCGGATTCAGCCGGTATGCTATGGATTACACCCTTCCGGTCATTCAGGGACCTCTATGGCTGCATCCTTTTTCCGGTCAATGACATCCTGAACAGACCCCATCCCCTTGATCTGAGGGAAGCAGCTCTTCAGACAACATCAGCAGGAGCAGACGAGTGGTCACAGGTACGAAGGGCTAGAAGCCTTGTATGCAACAGTATGGGGCTCAGAGCGAGTGAAATAGGCATACCCGGTTTCGAGATCAGAAGCCTGCAGGAAATACTGGATTCCAGAGACGGAACACCTCTTGAGCTTGCAGCCCTTTTTACCGCAATGTGTCACGAGCTGGGTCTTCAGGCATACATTCTTCCGGCAACGGAATTGCGCCCTTTACAACCTGTTCCGAATGGATGGACAAGATTCCTTGTAAGGATTGAAACGGATTATGGGAGGTCATGGCTTGTGGAACCTTCCGCTTATCTCACGCCTGCCTTCTTTATCTTCAAACCTGAAACACTCTATGTTCTTGATAAGGGTATTCTTCTTACTCATGCCCCCAATTCAGGAGCTGAGAACACTCTCATTGAGGAATGGAACATCAATCTGCAAACCGGTACTTTCAGATTATTTTTAAACTGCGGGGGACGGTTCGATATGCTGCTGAGAAAAAAGTTCGCCGGACTGACAGAGGAGGAAATGATACTGGTCCTGTCGGAATGGTCATGGAAAAGCGGGCGTCCTGTGGTTCCCGATTCTGTAAGCATCAAAGATCCTTTCGATCTTGCTCAACCCGCTTCACTCTTCGCATCCGGCAGATGGTCCATGCCTGTTGAAGACGGCGAGTATTGCGATATTCTGCCGAAGTTGTCATGGGACGGAACGGAGATCGTTTCAGGAAATTTTAAAAGGATCTGGAATCTTGAGGGATGCACCTCTGCTCAGAGTGATTCAACACTGATCCTTGTTGAAACCGAAGATACAGTGACTTTGATCGACACTACCGGAATCATGCACCGGTTACCTGTACTCCTCGAGATTGAACAGTGAAAATTTCACTGACTCTATTCTTTATTGTTCTGGTAGTGATCGCTATCGGTATCCGGGTATGGACTTTCACATCCGTTAACAGCATCCTGCCGCTCAATGGTTTGTACGTTGATGAAAAAACTTACACAATGAATCC
>DAOWJX010000130.1 GCA_030640155.1 Candidatus Aegiribacteria sp.
GCTGGCTCCTTTCTTAAGGGTATTAGTGTTGTATCGGTCAATACGTAGTCTAATAATCTTGGGGGGAGTCAGCTATATGTTATCGGACGTCACTTGCGGCACTTACAAAATAGCGGAATGTGGAATGAATTATAAATATTCCAATGGATACTTATTAACTGGTAACTGTCCCCGGAATAGGGATCAGTCATCGGTCGCTGATACTCATTTCAAAGAGCATGGCCCATTTCAGGAATACGTAGAAGGCTGAAATTGCGGAAGCAGCCAGTCCTGGTACTCCTTCAAGAATTCCACCCCTGAAAAAGTACGCGGATATAAAACGCCACGAAGGTCGAAGAAGAATCTGAAGAATGTTCGATTTTCTCTTTTTCTGATGCTCTTCTTCAGCCCATAACCGGCTGTACCGGAGCATTTTCTCCATCTGATCGCTGAGTGAATCGTAGGATCGGTGTACAACAAAACCACGTTTGACGGTTCCGATGGTTCCGCAATTGATAAGCAGACCTTCATGAACACCGGTATCGGGGAAATGAGCAGACCCTTTTCTGAAAATTCTTGTGTGATACTCTCCTGACCACGGACCGAACCGCAAGAGTTTTCCCATGTAGAGTATCCTGAAAGGAAGTCTGAATGCAACGTGCTCAGTATCATTTTCAAGGAGAGATTCAAGCTCGTTTGAGAGCTCTGTATCAAGGCTTTCGTCAGCATCAAGGGAAAGTACCCAGTCACCTGAAGCCTGTTCAATCGCCCACTGTTTCTGTCTCGAGAAAGATTCAAACACGTGAGAGAGAACTTTTACTCCGTACTTTTCCGCAATGGCAATTGTCGAGTCGGTACTGCCGGAATCAACAACTATCATCTCACTGGCGATCGGCACACTATCCAGACATCGACCAATATTTTCTTCTTCGTTCAGCGTTATGACAACAAGCGACAGATTCATTGTTTCCTCTCCATCAGATACTGAAACAGGATAATAGCCCCGGAAAACCATACCAGCAACCTTGAGTTGATCAACCTGAAGCCGTATGTTCTCTTCTCTGACATATTTTGAAGGGAAATAATTGGATAAGAAAGTTTTAATTTCGGGATTCACTTTTGTCAGAGATGCCGTCCGGCTTGACTATCCTGTTGTTGAATCGATCAGATCAGCTCTACCCATAGTCGATGAATATATAGTAAATGCTGGTGATTGCACTGATAATACGATTGAGATCATCCGGAATATAGGAGACCCAAAAATTCGGATAATCGAAACGAACTGGAATCCAGAGCGGTTTGTGGACGGCATAACCTATGCTGATCAAACGAATATTGCGCTTGGTCAATGCACCTATCCTTGGTGCCTGTATCTGCAGGCGGATGAAGTAATTCATGAACAGGATTTTCAACAAATACTGAGTACCATGGAGAAGTACGATTCAAGGGACGATGTTGATGGGCTTCTTTTCCATTACAATCATTTCTGGGGCAACTACAATCGGGTACACAGAGGCCATAACTGGTACGACATGGATATAAGAGCTGTAAAAAACAACAGAAATATCAGTAGTTGGAAAGACGCGCAGAGTTTCAGAAAGGACGGGAAAAAACTTCGGGTAGTGGACTGTGGAGCGTGGATATACCATTACGGCTGGGTTCGTCATCCTGAGGTAATGAGAAAAAAAACGATAATAATGGACAGTTTCTATCATGATGATGAGTGGATGAAGAAAAAACACTCCGATTCAGGCAGGCCCTGGGACTACGGCCCTCTTGACAGTGTTCCTGTTTTCAATGGAACTCATCCGGAGATCATGCGGAATCGAATCAGCGAAAAGGACTGGAACGCGGAAGATTACTCGGATCCGGACAATCCCCCGGATCTTGAACACCTTCGAGTTTCATGCAGAATTCACTCAGCTCTGGAAAAGATTATCGGAAGAAAGATCGGCGGTTATAGCAACTGGATTCAGGTTAACACCTGACTGTGGAACGATGGGTCTGCCATACCGTCATCAACTTCTGCTTTTTTATGCAGCGCCAGATAATTGAGAAGAAAGGTATTCCACAGGGGTAACTTCTGATATCCATCAGCAAATGAAGCAGAACCCCGATTCCGGCAGCCATAAGAAAACTCGATCCGAGAAGAAAACCTGAGACTACCAGAATAAAAACAAACTCAACACAGTGAAACACGGGAAAAGTCCAGCTGAATGGTATACCTCTGGAAAAAGAGTATGTTTTCTCAAGCTGTATTTCATTCATGAAGATGCTCTTAAGAAGTGTTCGAGGGCTGGAAGGAAGCCCGGAGGAGATGAAGTGTTTTACATGATCAACGTCCAGAAATCCTCCGAAAAGAAATATTCCAGCAGCTGCGGGAGATCCGGAAGCGGCTCCGGCAATTGCGGCAGCAGCCGTACTTGCTGCAATATGGGTTATCGCTCTCATCTTCCAATTCTAATCTAATGGGTGCTGACTGAAAAGGAATGATATAGTAGAATAATATGGATATTGAGATAATACGCATCCTGTGAACGA
This sequence comes from Candidatus Aegiribacteria sp., assembly GCA_030640155.1. Taxonomy (GTDB): domain Bacteria; phylum Fermentibacterota; class Fermentibacteria; order Fermentibacterales; family JCC-6; genus Aegiribacteria. The sequence goes on from DAOWJX010000130.1 coordinate 2,521, forward strand.
AAGGAACATTAATGCCTGTACCATTCCTTGACCTGAAAACCCAGTACAACCAGATAAAGGATCAGATCAAACCGGAGCTTGAAGAAGTACTTGATACATGTTACTATGTTCTCGGACCGAAAGTAGCAGCGTTTGAAGAAACATTCGCGAAAATAGCCGGTACAGAACACTGCATTGCCGTATCAAGCGGCACAGCCGCTGTGCATCTCATGATCTGGGCTTCTGATCTGGAACCGGGCAGCGGTATCATCGTTCCTCCCAATACATTCACGGCATCAGCAGAAGGTATAGTGCTTGCGGGACACGTTCCGGTTTTCGTTGATGTTGATAAACAGACGTTCAACCTGTCACCTCTGAAGGTTGAAGAGTTACTTGAGGGATGCTCCAGCACGGGGAACCCGGTAGACCCAAAAACCGGAGTCAGGATAAAAGGTATCCTCGCGGTAGATCTTTACGGGCAACCAGCCGATCTTCAGGGATTAGAGAGAATCGCTGAAAAGTACGACCTTCACCTTTTTGAGGATGCATGCCAGAGTGTCGATGCTTCCAGAGCCGGAAGACCTGCAGGAAGTTTCGGGACAGCGGCTGCTTTCAGCTTCTACCCGGGAAAGAACCTGGGAGCGTACGGTGAAGGTGGCGCGGTAACCACAAATTCTGATAAGCTCGCCGTAAAAGTAAGGCAGCTTCGTGATCATGGCTCCACCGAGAAATATCATTACGATTTCATCGGACATAATTACAGGATGTCCGCCTTTCAGGGAGCTGTTCTTGGCGTGAAATCCAGATACATCTCACAGTGGAATGATAACAGAATCAGAGCAGCCGCAAGGTATGAAGAACTCCTGTGCGATCTGCCTGTTGAACTTCCTTGCAGAGAAGAAAGTGTAAGGCATGTGTACCATCTTTACGCAATTCATACTCCAAAGCGTGATAATCTGAGAAACCACATGAATGAACTTAGTGTCGCATCCGGACTTCATTATCCTTTCCCGCTGCACACTCAGCAGGCATACGCTTACCTTGGGTATAAAGAGGGAGAATTCCCTGTGGCTGAATACAACAGCTCCAATAACCTTACTCTTCCAATGTTCCCGGATATCAGCGATGAACAGCAGGAACTTGTTGCGGAAGCAGTGAAATCATTCTTCAGAGAGGACTGATTTGCCGTTCAAGCTAGGTTTTCGACTCAACAGGCTGTATTTCCTGATACTGCTTATCAGCGATTTCATAGTGATCGCGATATCGATACTTCTTGCAGTATTGATCCGTTTCGGTTCACTGAATACTTCCGCGGCTCCTTTTACAGCCATGATCGGAACCTGGATTTTCTTTGCCCTGACCGAATTGCTGTTCATGATGGTGGAAAACCTCTATACTGTCAGGACAACGGTAAACAGGATAATGAATATTTTCAGAACTACAAGATTGATTATCATTTCGTCCATGCTGTATATAGTTGTGCTTTTTCTTATTCACTTTCCATTGCATATCTTCATGAGCAGCAGGATTTCAGTTCTCCTGTTCATTGGATTCTGGCTGATATTCAGTATTTTCACCCGAATCACCGTGATCCCCTGTATCTTTCCGCTCCTTCTGCGAATCTTCCGATTCGGCACCATCTCCATTGTTCTGTTCGGACCGTTCGATGTTACTGTTAAAATACGTTCACTGCTGCTTAAATCACCGGTTTTTCGCAAAATTCTCAAGCTGAGAATTGACAGATCTTCTCTTCCTGATAATCCTTCTGAACGACTGGCGGTATGCATGGAAAGCATGAAGGAAGATGATTCAACGGAATTTGTCATGGTTTTCGAGGATGAGGATTTTAATTTTATGGCAGAGTTCTGCCTTCATACAAGAAATGCCGGAATTCCATTTTCAATCTACTCACAGAGAATACCCGAGCTTGGCTATTTCGATCCCTGGATATCATTTGGAAAGTACGGTGCGCTTACGTTCTTTTCCAGGCATTGGTCAAAATCCGCTGAAAGGATATGGAGACTAACTGATATACTGTTATCAATCACAGGCTTGATTCTGTTAACACCGGTCATTTTCACCATATCACTGACTATAGCGTTAACCAGCCCCGGGGGAGTGCTTTTCAATCAGAAAAGAATCGGCAGAAATAAAAAACCATTCATATTTCTTAAATTCAGATCCATGCTAATCGATGCTGAAAATCGGGAAGAATCCCATAGAGAGTACTTCAGGAGATACGTCAACGGTGATGCGGCAAAGAAAACAAAGAACGGTGAGGTTTTCAAGAAGGTCAGTTTAAGTTCTGTGACAACTATTGGAAGGATTATCAGAAGAACCTCGCTGGATGAACTTCCACAGATATTAAACGTTCTCAAAGGGGATATGAGCATAGTCGGACCACGCCCCTGCATAAGTTACGAATTGGAACATTACAACAGTGACTGGCTTCAGAAGCGATTTACGGTGAAACCCGGTCTGACCGGTATCTGGCAGGTTTATGCCAGAAGCAGACTGGCATTTGAAAAGTCTCAGTTCCTGGATTTTGTTTATGTGATTTCCAGGTCGGACGGGATGAACATCAGGCTTATTCTAAAGACTGTTCCGGTTATGTTCTTCAGTAAGGGAGGAATCTAACCTGAAAAACACAGATCAGTGAGAATCCCTGAAGACCCTGGTGTGATTCAGAACCCAGTCCGCTATGACCTCATCATTATCGATTTCAGATAATTGTTCAAACATCAGAACCATATCACTTTTCTGAAAGACAAGGGTGGCTTCATCAATTTCAACGCTGATGCCACATATATCCCAGCCCCCGATAATACTATCGGTGACTGTGTAGAAAATGCCGCCGTAATGTTTGAGAAGTGAATCACCCTGAGCCAGCGAACCCGACATACTGATAACGATCATAGTGTCCTGTAATTCGGCAGATAGAGCGGGAACGCCTATTGATCGAAGGTCTTCGGCAAGTTCTCCAAATGAAACAGATACGAGAAATGCAATTACGAATAAACTCTTCAACAGGAATCCCATCTTTAGCGGACATCTTAAATAACACTGCGTAAACCTACAACGATGAATGCCGTTGGAAAACCCCTTTGCATTTGGCATGGACAACCTCAGTTCACTCTGTTTGAAATCATGATTGTTCTTTCAGTTCATTCGGAACAGGTCATTGAAACTACCGGGCAGAATCTCTATATTTACCTTATGATGAAAAGGCTATCGGTTATTCTCTACATATCAACTCTGCTCATTTCAATCGGGTCTGCGCAAGCGCAGCAGTTGAGTGATTCCTATCTTGATGTTATTGTGAATCTTGACAGAGAGATGGCAGGACTGCTTGACGCATATCTCGAAGCTGTTCCGGAATGCCCGATTACCCCTGAAACACCAGTAAGGGTCTGGGTTCTCGATGTTGCATGGCTCAGAGCCAGCGCTGCATTAAGCACCGCTGAAACGCTGGATATCCACTCAATCAGTTCTGTGGACGTCTCGGAAGCCTGGACAGGCTACCTCCACTCTTCTCAGCAATATCTGAATGTCTTTAGAATCATTCAGAAAACCTATCACAAGGATATCCTGCCTGAAAATCACTTGAGTATTGAACTCGAAGATCAACTTCTTGAATATGACTCCCTCTGGAGTCTGGAAGAAACAGTATTTTTTGAACTGCTTGCAGAAGAGGAAATATTATGAAAAAGACAAGAACCGAAGGAACCTGGGAAGCAAAGGCAGGACTTGCCCGTATGCTCAAAGGCGGCGTAATTATGGATGTCGTTACTCCGGAACAGGCTGAACTCGCACAGAATTCCGGAGCTGTCGCCGTAATGGCACTTGAAAGGGTCCCTGCTGACATCCGCGCTCAGGGTGGAGTAGCCCGCATGTCCGATCCGGACATGATAAAGAGTATTCAACAGATTGTTAATATTCCGGTAATGGCCAAGTGCAGAATAGGCCATTTTGTTGAAGCTCAGATCCTTGAAGCGATGAATATCGACTATATTGATGAATCGGAAGTACTTACACCTGCCGATGAAAAAAATCATGTTTACAAGTTCGATTTCAAGGTACCATTTATCTGCGGAGCCACAAATCTTGGTGAAGCCCTCAGGAGAATTGGTGAAGGTGCCGCTATGATCCGGACAAAGGGTGAAGCGGGTACAGGAAATGTCGTGGAAGCTGTTAGACATGCAAGATCCGTTCTTGGATCAATAAGGAAGCTGAAGGTTACTCCTCCTGAGGAACTTATGACAATAGCGAAAGAAATGGGCGCTCCTTACGATCTTGTGAAATATGTTCATGAGAATGGTTGTTTACCTGTTGTCAATTTCGCAGCGGGGGGTGTTGCCACTCCAGCAGACGCGGCATTGATGATGCAGCTTGGAATGGACGGCGTTTTTGTAGGTAGTGGTATCTTCAAAAGCGGCAATCCGGAGAAACGTGCAAGAGCAATCGTTGAAGCCGTAAGCAGATTCAATGACCCTGAAATACTGGCTGAAGTTTCGAGAAACCTGGGGGAAGCCATGGTCGGTATCAACATCTCCACCCTTCCCGATGAAGAACGTATGGCTGACAGGGGCTGGTAGACCACGTGCAATCCGTTGGAGTACTTGCGCTTCAGGGTGGTGTAGCAGAACACGCAACGATTCTCAGAAAACTCAACTTCAATGTAATTGAAATCAGAACGCCGGATGTGCTGGATTATATTTCAGCGTTATTCCTTCCGGGAGGAGAATCAACAACTCTTCTATTCCTTATGAACCGATGGGGACTTACCGAACAAATTCAAAGAATGGGTGAGAATGGTTTTCCAATTTTCGGCACATGCGCCGGTGCGGTGCTGCTTTCATCGTCCATCAGTGAAATGGAACATGAAATCAGACAGGAGAGTCTGCACCTGGCTGATGTAAAAGCGATTCGCAATTATTTTGGCAGACAAACAAGGAGTTTCATAGAAGACCTCTCCATTCAGGGGCTTGAAGACACTTTCAGAGGAGTTTTTATCAGAGCTCCACTGCTTCAGCCGCTCTCAGAAAGAGTTGATGTACTCAGCAGCGTGGACGATGGTCCTGTACTGGTCAGGCAGGATAACCTGTGGCTCTCATCATTCCATCCTGAGCTCACTTCCGATGACAGACTTCACAGACTTTTTCTTGAAAGATCAGGTCTGCTAAGCAGGGAGGAATAATGCCCATATACGAATACCTTTGCAAGCAATGTAATACGATTTTCCAGTTCCTTATCAGGCACCCCTCCAAAGATACCCTGCCGGTATGCCCCAAATGCGATAATAAAAACATGGAGCGGGTCATGAGCTCCTTCTCCTTTGGACGCGGTCATTCTTCAAAAGGCGATGGACTGGAGGATGATCCGTCACTTGCCGGACTTGATGAAGAAGATCCGAAAGCAATGGCGAGAGCGATCCGCCGAATGGCCGATGAGCTAGGGGAAGATCTCGGTTCCGAAGTCAGCGAAGCACTGTCCAGATTAGAAGCCGGAGAAGATCCGGAAAAAATCGAACGGGATCTTGAGGAATCAGGATTTGGAATGGACGATTCTGCCCCCTCACGTGATGGGGGACTCTACGAAGCCTGAAATTCCCTGTCTCTCTGCATTCAGTTAGTTAATTAAGTTATGCCCGGCGTTAGTATGCGCCTTCTTTGGAGAATATTGCGGGAACCGTCAGTATGAGAATTGAAAGATCCATCCAGATAGACCAATTATCAACATAATATAGATCGAGCTTCACCATTTCACTGAACCCGAGCCCGCTTCTGCCTGAAACCTGCCAGACACCTGTAATTCCAGGTATTGTTTCAAGCCGTTTCAGGTGACGTTTAGAGTATTCTTCAACTTCTTCAGGCAATGGCGGCCTTGGTCCTACCAGGCTCATGTCTCCTTTGATGACATTAAGCAACTGCGGCAACTCATCTATGCTCCATTTTCTTATGAATCGGCCTACTCTAGTAACTCTGGGATCATCTCTGATCTTGAAGAGAAGACCACCAGCTTCGTTGGCTTCTTTCAGTTTATCTCTTTTCTGATGAGCGCCAACCTTCATGGACCTGAATTTGAACATTCTGAACTCTCTATTCATTCTGCCAAGACGTGTCTGGATATAGAAAATCGGTGAACCCGTATCGATCACAATTGCCGCTGCTGTCAGAAATCCCAGGGGAAGCAGGAGAAGAGTCAGCGGAACCGTTATTATCAGGTCCATTGTCCTTTTAAGTAATATCCGACCTCCGCTTAGAGGTGGTGGAACAGACTCAATCATGATCGTACCGCCCATGTGTACAACTCTTGTAGTAAGGCTGACCAGAGTAAATACATCAGCTACCAGCTTATACGGAACTCCTTCTTGTTCACAATTGTAGATCAGTGAGGCCATATTCTCCCGCGTCAGTTCCGGGTCCGCCATGATCAGTTCCGTAACCCTGTTCTCCTGCATCCATTCAAACATCCGGCTGAATGAGTTGAATGTTAAAACGCCACTTTCAGGAGTTATATCCTTCCCGCAGTCAGTGAGTACGAATCCTGCTATTTCATATGGAACCAGGGCTCTCTTCTCCATGAACTCAGCCAGTTCGAAAGCAAGTGATCCTGAGCCATAGACCGCTACTCTTATACCTTTACCGCGACTGAGAGCGAACCTGCGTGCCAGGCGGTGAAAAAAACCATGCCAGATGGAAATCGCAATGGAAGTTGCTGGAAATGCGAACAGCAGTACAAATCTCGAGAAGAGTAACTGCCTTGTGGCAAAACTGAAAGCGAAAGTGATGATCACTGCCATGAATGATGAACGTAGAATCCAGGCCAGTTCTTCTACCTTAGCAAGACCATATTCCCTTCTGTAAACCCCGAAGGCCTGAAGCATGATAATTTCAATGACTCCCATGACTGTTCCGGAGATAGCATAGTGCCATAGACCAAGCCTGAAATCATCGGAAACCCTCAACAGATTCTGAAAGATATCGGAGAGGATGAAATGACGGAGCCAGTACCCTAGAAGGAAAACACCTATAACCAGCAGAAGATCCCCTAAAGGGAGGAGAAGAGATGATAATATCTTTCGCTGTTTCAAACTTCTCCTTCCTCCTTATAAGGCAGATGAACAATATTCCACTGAAAAATCTAATCATACTGTGCCTGAGGAACCAGAGAACGTTCCCGGGAGGCTTCCGATCTTCCCTGCATGGAAGGCGGAGGGATGGGCCCTCCGCCATGGGTGAACTGCTGTTGTTAATCAGCTACAATGACACATCTCATTGTCTCGGAGACAGCACCGGAAGAAATCCGGCACAGATAAATACCCGGGTTCATGTTAGATGCTTTCCAGTCAACGGAATGGAGACCGGACTGTTGTTCTTCATTCACGAGCGTTTCGATCAGACGGCCTGTCATGTCGTAGATGCTTACGTTGACATTACCTGTTTCAGAAAGAGCATAGGAGAAACTGATCAACCCCCTGAACGGATTCGGGGAGCAGGAGACTCCCGAGACAGGTAAACCGCTCTGTGACTCAATACCGGTATTGGGATATTCGAATTCATAGGTATCTATGCCTGTGTTGCCGTTGGTATCTGAGCCCGAAACCCCTGCGGAATAGGTTCCGTTCATCGGAGGAGTGAAAGTTCCCTCCCATTCCATACCGCTTCCGGTCATTTCCAGGAACAGGACCGATTCATCGGGGCACACTATCCTCAACAGCGGGGCACCATTCATCTTGATGTAATTCATGGCTTTCGGATAGTGGCGTCCGTATTCACCCTGTTCGTAAACCGCATGAACATTCAGGTAGCTGTCAACAGTACATTTGGGATACCTGACATCGGTGCTGACAATGAAAGGAGCTTCCTGAATAATAGTGAGGTCATCGTCGCTCATGGAGGCGCCACCTCCGTCGAGGTTTCCGTTGATCTTCGTATAGTAGACGGAATTAGAACCCTGAGTACCTGTTCCCCAGACTATATGCAGATTGTTCTGCTCATCTATACTCATCATGGGCGCCCAGACACCGCCTGAAGTAAGAAAACTCTCGTCGATGGACACATTGCCGTCCGGCAGGAGTTTCATGTATGCAAGCTTGCTGGAGTGCTGCCAGATAATATGGACGTTGCCATTAGTATCACAGCAGATCTGTGGTTTGCACAGCTGATCGGATGCATTGTAGCAGATGGATGTCGGGATCGACCAGGAACCTGAATCTCCACCGTCATCGGAGTATACATACTGGATATCGTGAAGACTTCTGGACCAGACAACATAAATCCTTCCGTCAGGGGCAATGTCCACGCGTGCTTCATTTGTCCAGGCATTTGCTCCCACGACAATGTTGAGACCGTTAATAAGCAGGATGCCGTCAGGATCCAGTTTGGTAAGGATGATATTGGTGCCGCCGTTGGTGTAGATAAGGTATGTGTTGTTGTCTGAGTCGACCGCTCCTTCTCCGTCCAGGGTTGGTTGTTCCAGGTAGATGTTAGGATCGGGATTATTGACGATCAGCGGATTGCTTTCCGGACCGTTCCAATCGAGGAACGACGCACTTATGTCGCCGTTATTCTCAAGAACGAACATATCGAAATTAATTGATGGATTACTGTATTCGTAGAGCTTTACAGCAGCATAGACACTGTTCTCCTCATCGATTGCGATCCGAGTGTTGAGCCACCAGTAGTCCCAGTCAGGGTCGGACCAGATGTCCTTCCCGGCAACCCATCCCTGGAACAGATCCTCGTTTGATGTAACGTTGATGGTTACTTCAGCACCGTTTTCTGTGTGGCTTATCGTGAAGGTCGGTGCTTTTTGATCAAACGATGCGGGAGGATAAATGAGAGATTCAGGATTGTTCTCAGAAACATTGCTGAAACTGGCGTGTTCGTATAAAGCCGGATCGACCGGGTGCGCGAGCGACGGGAGAGCAAGGACTAATGTGATGAGCAGATAGAGACTTGTTCGTTTTGCTGACAATTCAGCACCGCCTTTCTGTTTACTGCCTATTCCTATAAACTGTTCAGGGAATCTTCCAACTGATCCCTTATAAGAAGAATTCCGGATTATAGAGACGATCCGGAGTGCCGAAGTGTTATTTTCTTTATTTCAGCATAGCAGTTTCCCACTCTTATTTGATAGAAGTAAATTCCTGGAGTAGTATTTCCCCCTGAGTCATCAGTTGTATCCCAGACAACAGAATACTCTCCTGCAGGCAGGGTTTCATTTATCAGGGTCTTCACCCTCAGCCCTCTCAGATCGTAGATGCTTAACTCTGTGTTTCCAGCAAGCTCCAGGGGTACTGAGAAGCTGATGGTGGTATTTGCACTGAATGGATTCGGGGAGGCGGACGTGTTGAATAATCTGCAATTGTTATCGGGAGTAATGCCCGTCTGGACAGATGCTTCAACACTGAGCCTGGACTCCGTACAAGCCATGATAACAGCGGATATGCAATAATAATGATCAGTGGTTCCTGAAGCATCAGTGTAGAGTGTATCTGCTGCCATCGTGCTATTGATTTTCGTATAGGGCCCGCCTGATACATCGCTTCTGTAGATGTTATAACCGGCGATGTCCAGTTCTGTATTCGCATTCCAGGTCAGATAGTTTGAACCCCCCGAGTTATAGACAATGAGATTCAAGGGAGCCAGGGGATGCATCCAGCCTGTATTCCAGTTATCATGGAAATATGTTCCCCATTCTGTCAGATATGCCCTGTAAGGAACGTCTTCAACGGTCCACAGATTCACAGTTCCGTTGCCGGTCATAAATGCGATCTCGATATCCCCGTCACCATCCACATCACCCGCGGCAGCGCTGTTGACATAAGACGGTGCGCTGATCGATACCGGCCAGTCTTCAACTGCTGAACCATCACCGTTGAATGCGTACAGAAAACCATTGGCACCGGGCCAGTTTTCAGCGAAAAGAACTTCTCTGTAACCATCGCCATCAACATCAAACACTATCGGTGAGCACTCCAGGGCACTCAGTGCTGAAACGGGCCAGCCGGCAACATTAACCCCTGTGTGATGCTTTGCCATAAGATCAAAGGTATGACCACCACCAAAGATCTCCAGGTCGCCATCATTATCGATATCGCCTACCACCGGCGTGATATAGGTGTGAGGTCCCGGATATATCTGGGGCCAGTTATCAAAATATGTCCCGTCATGATGATAGATTGCAACATGATTCTGTGAAGGGACACCCCATTGATCATAATAAGCGTGAAGAATTTCCAGATCGCCGTCATCATCAAGATCCGCGAGTACAGGTTGAGCATAGCTTGTCGCTCCTGCAGCATCGATCAGGGGCCAGCCCGGTTCCGGATTGCCATCCTTATCCCAGAGGTATATGGAAGTGTATGAAACCGCACATATCTCAACTACTCCGTCGTTATCAACATCTGCTACTGAAGGCGTTGCAACGGAGCCTATCGATTGTGGCCAGCCTGGATATATCGTTCCGTCATGGTTGTAAATACAGACTTCACCTTTTCCGAGTATTATCTCAAGATCGCCATCATCGTCTACATCGAAAATAACAGGTGCTCTGAGGTGTCCGACTGAACCTGTGGCCTGCGGCCATCCGGTAACCGGAGTTCCGTCATTATGCCAGATGTACATAGTGCTGGTTTCCGCAACGGCAACTATTTCCAGACCGGGATAATCAGGATCTATATCCCCGACGGCTACCTTGGCTCGTATTTTTCCCAATCCTGTTTTGGGCCATCCGGAAAGATAATTACCCTGATAGTCCCAGATATGAACAGACCCGTTTGAGGAACCGGCAATTATTTCGAGAAATCCATCGCCGGTAATATCAGCAAGACACACACCGGATCCAGGGAAATTTGTACTCCAACCAATACTGATAGGCCAGTTTGGCATCGGTACCGGTGCAGTTAACGGACTTGAAACAGGAGATTCAAGACAGAGCAGATTATCAGGATAGGAAGAACAAATTCCACACCTTGGAGAGTGAGCATCAAGAGAGACTGAACCGTGAGCATCAAGGATGAATACAAGCAACATCACAGACAGTAAAGCTGATGCATTCTGCAAAAAGATACGATTAGATTTCATAACAACTCTTTCATCCAGTAGTACTATTTAAATAGTAAATACACCTTTATCCAGAATAATTTCATTATTGCTAGTAACCCTGGGTTTCTCGGTAATGATATCCCAGGTTGTATACCCCGTGATATCTCCGCCAATAGCTCGATTATCTCCGAAAGTAATGTGAAAACTCCCGAAAATCTTGGTATCAAGTTTGGGGATATATGATACTGACCTGACTGCGGGATTCAGCCCGAAACCGACCTGGCTTATGGTCTTTTCCTGACGGTCAGATGTTCTGAAGTACTCTTCCAGTTGCTTATCGCCGCTTTCAATCCGGCAATCTGTAACGATGCCGTTTTCTACTTGCAGGTTAATTCCCCTTGCCTCTGCATTATCCAGCTCGCAGCAGTCCATGTATATGCTTCCTGAAAGATCGGATAAATAAGGAACGAACGATATCTCTCCAGATGGAATACAAAACACATTATTTATTTCAGATGAAGAGAGTGGTCCTGCATCTATGAAGTACTTTTCACGATCTACAGAAACACGTAGTACATTGTCCTGACCCGTGTGAATACTGAAATTCGCAAAGCTACGTATTTTGTATGCAAGATCCCGGACAATAATGAACTCGCTGGCGCTTACTGAAGCTGCTTTCCAGAACATAGTCAGCTTTTCAAGTGCATCAGGATCCGTGTGAAATCCTTCTTCAAATTTCGGTATGGATATAATAATAGCTCTCATATCCGGTTTCTCATTTATACCGATAAGAGACTGTCTCCGTATTTTCGTAATAAAATCAAGTCTCTTCTTCGAAACTCCTTCTTTATCTAAAATTGCCGATCGTTTGAGGTCTATCCAGACATCTGCCCAGTCTACTGACTCAGCAATACCTTTATAGAAAATTCCTACTTCCTTTTCAGGAAGACTGAACAACATTTCTCTTGCAAGGACAGGATCACTGACCAGTGTTCTGTAATGTACTCCAATACGACGAAGATGTGCTGCAATTTTGATGTATATACCTATGTTCTGTTCCTCAAATGAAATAACCACCCTCTCCTCCGGCTGAATCGAAAGGTAGTCAGTAAGAACGACTCTGGCAAACTCATTGAGATCAAGATCCAGATCACGCTTCAGGAAGTATTCGATGTACGAGTTATTAAGGCTGGTGTTTATCCCGTTGTCCGATTCACCCATTTCTTCAAGTCCGGCTGATAAAAGAAAATTCTGAGCTATCGCACTGTAGAACTTCTCACGATTACCGCGTACCGGTTTACGTGCTATCTGCCTGGCGAAACCGGAATGTTCAAGTTTCTTAAGGTAATAGATCACACGCGGTGTCTTCATACCCAGCTTCTCTGCCAGCTGAACGCCCGATAGCGGCATTTTCTGAAGTTCTTTCAGTATCTGGAATGCGTGCCTGTTGCTAAGTAGTTGAAGTTTACTGAATTCCGATACTATATCAAGTCCTTTCAATTTTCTTCTCCTTCTAATTCAAATAATACTGAATTAGAATAATCAGTGCAATAATCCTTGTCAAGTATTCAGTTCTTCAGAGTTTCAACATGGATTTCAACCGTTACTCTTATCCGGACTAGAAAGTCCCTCTCGTGGATGGTGACACTTCTATTATCAAGGGTAGTAATTCTCGATCCTCTAATTACAGGTAGAGCGCCATCGATATGGCGCTCTACCTGTTCAATTTTGATTCGGTTTTCTGATATACTCTCCGTTAGTTATTGAAGTATACGTGTGTGGTTTCTCCCGGATAAACCTCAACGTCATATTCTGTCTGCGTCCAGATAATATCTCCACCCGATACAGCATATACATCAACTCTGACGTCAACGGTTGGCAGCTCATTAACCTTTACATGTGCGATAAGGTTAATCGGGTAATAATCAAGTCCAGCAGGGATCGGCGGGTTTGTATCGATTGCTACTTTGTAGTACTGCCCCGCTCCGCTCACATGTACGGCTACATAGGTTCTTGTCCATGGCGCGGGTCTGGCTGCGATACTGCCAATACAGAACACCAGCAGCATGAGTACGAGTATCTTCTTCATTTTCAATTCACCTCTTTTCA
>DAOWJX010000155.1 GCA_030640155.1 Candidatus Aegiribacteria sp.
CTTCAGATAATGTTTCAGTATTAACCAGCATATATAATCTAATGGGTAATATTGCAGGAAGAACAATCGGTCGGACCACAACCAAGAGGATTCAGCATGAGGAAAGTAAATCCTGAGTCAGGATGACAGCGAAAAGCATACATCTCAAGAAATGACTGTATCCCGTACCCGCGTTCGGAACACCAGGGTTCATATTCAACGGCGAAGGTTCTCATTCTCATACTCTCAAGGTATGCCTTGATGTTATCCTGCCAGGGAGACGTATCAATCCCTGATCTGGAATCGACCCATATAGGGGTAATAACAGCGGACAGTTCCGGAACTGAGCCGATCTGCTGCAACCAGTGATCTTTATCGAACAGGATAACCTTCAGTGGCGGGAGATTTGAGCGGCTTATCTGTTCAGCCAGTTCAACTCCCCTGTCCTGCTCATCCTCCGCAAATGTCAGAATGTATAATGTATCGGAATCCTCAACTGAGAATATTGATATGTCAGCATCTCTATGGGACTCATGAACTATCATATCAGCCAATTCCTGCCGCATTGAGGATTGTGATATCCATTGCGCAAGCCCTCTGATCCCTATTGCTCCGAAATAGATGGCAACGACAACAGCAATCACTCTGGCTGCCTTTGTAACCCAATCCTTCATCGTGAGAAGACCGAATACTGCAAAGGGAAGCATGTATACCGTGGTCCCCGCGAAAAATCCAATGAAAAGCATCATGCCGCTGAGCGGACCACTGGTATTAAAAGCGCTGGTAATAGCAATGAGGAACGCGGGACAGATGGAAAATCCGGTAAGGAATCCGAGCAGGAAAGCGCTTCTGGTAATTTTGAGCAGTTTTCCTGTCTGGCATCCTGAACAGGTTTTCCTGACTCTGACAACTGTAAGAAGAAGATATACCGAGAAAAGCACATAACCGAACAGGACTAACGGAGTCCTGACGGAAGGGGGGATTACCCCTCCCAGCTGTCCTATAAGCGCTCCGAACATCGCGTATGCGATGAACCTTCCGGCGTTTAGCTTCAGGATCACCCACAATGCCTGAAATCCGGTTCGCTTCTCCCCCAGAATATAAACTCCGTAGACAGGACCACAGGAAGCAAGACAGGTCAAACCTGTTGCCAGACCCAGAGACAGTCCTGCGCTCAATGATTCAAACAAAAGGCGGCCTTTCCATGAAAACCTTACAGGGACACGGAATGTGTCCCTGCTTGTAAGTATCCCAGGATAAAAGTAATGCTATAAACTCAGCGAACCCGGATAGAATTCCAGGCCTGTCCGCACACGCCACCAGACCTCAACTTCTTCCAGGTCAGTTCTTTCCTGCTCAATGATACCCCATACGCGAAGGGTGGTTCCTAGCTGATATTCCAGTCCGGGACCGAATATGATCCGCTTTCTTGTAGCACTGGCTCCCGCAACCATGGTCGGGGTGCAGCGGGCTTCAGCATTTAGAAGAATTGATAATCCCCTGTAGAAATTGATTCTTGAGAATAGAACAGCGCGTTCAGTTCGGATCGAAGAAGTTGAAAGCTTACCTGACAATGTGATTACCGAGGGCACCTCCCTTGATCTCATAAAGTGGTAAAGAATTCTGGACTCCGCGGATGTACAGGCTGATCTTGTTACACCGTCATCAAAATCTATAACAGATTCAAAGGTTGTGTTCACAGATACCGATGGAATGATCATCTGAACCAGTCTGACCCTTGAGGTCAACCTGTCGGCAATATCGTGATCATTGAAATCCGAACCATCGTAAAAGGAATATGTCACATCACCATTAATGAACATGTTGGCAGGAAGGGATTGCGGCACAGTGGAAAGAGCAATATCTAACCTGCCCCATGCTGATTCGTAATCAATGAAATCAGAATTCGTTTTATGGTACAAACCTGACATGCTTATTGTAAACCCTGATACTTCATAGGACTGTCCAGCACTGATGCGGGTCTCAGTCCAGGCAAGATCGGAATCATCATCCTGCCGGAGATCTCTATTCCAATACAACCCCTTGACAAAAAGATGACCAACCTCGAAAAGATTCGCTTCAAGGGAAAGACCGGGTCTTATGAAACCCTCTCTGTAAGCAACTCCAGCCTGCACCGGAAGAACCAGTTCCGGCTTATCTCCCAGGTCAACAGTCCAGCATAGATCAGGATTTATGGTAACAGGTCCAACATGAACTATTAAGTCAATGTCAGTCTGGCTATAGGTATTAAGGATCCTTGGCACAATACCGGAGCTGTCCTCGTGAGAATACTGTTCCTCAAGGATAAGGGTCCAGTTCTCAGATCTCAGCATTCCTCCAAGCTCGAGTCTGCCTGGTTCAGGTGAAAGGCTGTCGCCGCCTGTCTGAACATCCATCCATCCGTCAAGAGAAACCGCGAATACAAGAGCTGGAAGAAGAAGCAATGAAAACGTTTTCCTGATCATCAGTATATCGCTCCTTCCGGACACTGCTCAACACATCTGTAGCAGAAGTGGCAAAGGGAAGGATCAATCACTGCATCACCGTCAATTACTTCTATGGAGCCGTAGGGAAAGACTTCAACACATTCTCCGCAACCGGTACAAGCATCGGTATCTACAATCAGCTGGGTACTTTCAACCGGCCCCTTACATGCAGACAAAAGAATCAGGACAGCAGCCAGAATTACAAAAAACTTAGCGTATTGCGTCATAGCTGCACACCCCCTGACAGAACCCGCATCCTATACAGGTCTGGGGATCTATATGAGATTTACCATCGATGATCTCTATCGCGTCAACCGGACAGACGAGTTCACAATCTCCGCAACCGGTACACCTGGCACGATCAACCCTGTAGGCAATCTCTGCTACAGCTAATGATACAATGACCAGAAGCAGTATCGAAGTAAGAATAAGTGCTTTGCGGCTCATTGTTCAATCCCCTGAAGGAAGATCTCCGTGCCTTCTTCGGACACGGCGAACAGGGCGAAATGAGTTCTGGTAGATGGCGCGAATATGGTATTGACTGGACAGACATATGTACACAGACCACAGGCTATACACAGTCCAGGACTTATTATCGCAATATCGTCAGCTCCCATTGTAATTGCGCCTACAGGACACGCCGCAATACAGAGCTGGCAGGAGATGCAGCCACCCGGTTCAACGATAAATGCTCCTTCAATCATTACCGAACAGGGAAATACTCCTGCTGAATCGGAATAGATCGTAGCAAACACCGCGCCCCAGTCAGGATCGTCAGCATCATACTCCACCTGAGACCCTCTCAGTACGAGGTGCTGGTAATCACCTTCTACCGGATCCCACTGGAGGAGCCCGCCGTTTGCATCCTGTGAGTAGACAACCGAACCGGCAGCTAAAGAGGTCAGTATCAGAAAAATCACTGGAATAAACTTTTTCACTCCTCAACCACCTGTCTTTTTAGTGACCAGAGCCCGTACTCATGGCATTGGATGTAGCATTGGCCGCAGTCAATGCATTTATCATAATCTATATGAACCATCCCGGAATCCACTCCTGGTGTGTTCCAGTCCGGTGTGTACCAGATTGCATCAACAGGGCATCCGGGACCACAGTAATCAAGAAGAATGTAACACTCGTTAGCGCAATGGCCGCACCATCTCGGATCATTGAAGTAGCGGAGTCTGTAGCTTCCGGAGGCAGCAACAACTTCCGACGGGGCATCTCCATAACCCATGGCTCTGACAGCAAAGAAGTATGCCTGCCCGTATCTGCTGTCTGAGATAGCGTTTACGGGACATACCCGAACGCATTCACCACATGCAGTACACTTTTCCAGATCGATAACGGCTTTCCCCTCAATGAGATGCATGGCATCCTGCGGGCATGCGTCAATACACAAACCGCACCCGATACATGTGTTCTCGAACACCTCCGGCTGAACCTGAACATGCGCGACCATGCTGGTGCTGTCTCCAGTTGGAACCGAGGCTATCGGCACCGCAGTATCCCAGTTGGAATCATCTATGGGATTCGGTGATATCCTTATCTCATACCACTCCGCATCAGCAGCAGCTGTCCAGCGCAATGTAAATGTTGAAGTTTCTCCTTCGGCAAGATCACCATAGGTAAAGCCCGTATCCACTGTCAGTTCTGTGTCGAATTCAGGACCAGGGCCTGGTATCTGTTCCTGCGAAAGACAAGAGGCCATAACCACAGTCATGACCAGAAATATCAAAGGTATAGCTTGCTTACTCAATTTCACTCCTCCTGAAACTAATTCTGAATTCCGGGTAACTATAATCCTGTAATGGCTTAATGTCAGCGATGTATATTCATAGTACTATAATATGATATTGTTCCTGCTGTAAATCCATTACGGAAAACTCTTGCTGAACGAAAGTTTTCAAGGCATATTCATCTCCCGCGGAGGGGTGCCGGAGCGGTTGAACGGGACGGTCTCGAAAACCGTTGACCCCCTATGTGGGGTCCGTGGGTTCGAATCCCACCCCCTCCGCCATGAAAGTAACACCCCTGTTCATCGGGGGTTTACTTTTATGCCGAAGCTGTTGATTCGGACCTTTAGTCGAAGACTGAAATGGTGAGTTTACACTGAGCGAGTGTAGTGAGTCGAAGTGAATCCCACCCCCTCCGCCAGGGTTAAATGTTTTCGAATACAGTTAAATTTGGCTCTACACCATAAACGGGGGCACATGTAATTAACAGGCGTAGTGCTCTGACAAGCTGCGGATTTCTCTGCAGTCTTCACTTAAACGGAACAATCCATCTAACACAGACTGAATTCATACTGAATCAAATACCTGTATACTCCAGCAGGTATAAACTGGCTGCATAAGCCGGCATGTCCAAATAATCCAGATTCAGTTCAGGGTAACTCCTGCTGCTCGTATCACATTCAAAGCCTGCTATGTATTCTATCGAATAATTAATCATATATCGATTTGGGAAGTAAATATAGTTTTCCATTTCTTCTTCAAATGGACTACTCGAATCGTTCACTACCAATAATAGCACATCCTCCGATTCAGTCTCTTCAAGAGCAATGAAATTGTGATCAACATTCCAGGTAGCGTGCTGCCAGCCGGTTGTGTATA
>DAOWJX010000185.1 GCA_030640155.1 Candidatus Aegiribacteria sp.
AAGCTCTTGCAGACAAGGCATGCGAATGAGGTCGACGCAGATGTATTTTATATACTTCAAGGAAAACCGATTGAGCATAACGCAGTATGCGAGTGTCTTATACGCCGTTGCAGTAGTTACTCTGGTGAGATATGCGGATTAAGCCTACGAAGACGAGGACCCTGCACTGAGGGTGATCTGGAATTGAACTGAGTGATCAGTTATCAGCTTTTGGTTTTCAGCTTGAGAAACAGAATGATAGCGATCGTATCCAGTGAGATAAGTAAAGCCAGAACCTGACCATCACCAACATTATTGTATCCAAACACCAGCCTCATAACAAGAAAAACAAGTGTACCCATTTGTCCATGCCTCCTCTTTTGTTTGTTAATAAATACAAACTGATGTGTTCGTTGACAAGTTGAATTTGAATATTTCACCAGGTTGCGATGCGAAATGGTGTGGAAACGCTCGCAAACTTTGTATCCACAACAACCTGCATCGCTTCGTAACGAGTGCCTGTGCTGGATCCGGGCTCTTATGAGCTGTTGCAGTAGTAACTCTGGTGACATATGCCAATCAAATTGAGCTCGATGGGACTCCCTTTAGTGCAGATTAATTACTATGAATCAGTATACATTATTAAGATAGCAAGTATTTGCGGAAAGGTGATACTTGAAAAGCACAGACAAACTTACCCTTGATGGCACACAATTATCTATTCATGGTGTGCTTGAGACTGACGATACAGATTACCTCAGGGAATTCACTGAAAAGAAAAAGGCTGTATTTTTTAATGCCGGAAAACTGATTCTCGATTTTTCTGACAGTCCCGGTATAGACTCAGTTCCAGGTGAAATTCTCTATCAATTCTGTCGCCAGCTTGCCAGAGCAGGAGTGAAGATCACACGAATCGGAGCTTCTAAGTCAATGGACACTTTGTTTGCTTCTTTTAAAAAACACGAATCTGCTTCCTCTTTAAAAAAACAACAAATAGGAATGCGTGATCATTTCGAGGATCTGGGTGAGGGTGTATACACATTTCTGAAGACACTTTCCGGATTATGGTTCTTCGCGGGTGAAACTCTGAATGCTTTCATTGAAATGATTCTGCACCCTCTGAAAATCCGGTGGCCAATGGTTTTTTACTACATGGAAGAAACCGGCGTGAAAGCTATTCCGATAATTGCAACTCTTACCCTGCTTCTGGGAACTGTCCTGGGTTATCAGTCCGGATTTCAGATGAGGATTTTTGGAGCGGAAAACTTTATGCCGGCACTGCTGGGGTACAGCATAACATGGGAAATAGGCCCCATGCTCGCGGCAGTACTGGTCGCGGGGCGGTCCGGATCAGCTTTCGCGGCTGAAATCGGAACCATGCAGGTTAGACAGGAAGTAGATGCTCTCCGAGTTATGGGTTTCGACACTTTCAGCTACCTTGTTACTCCAAAGATGATAGCACTTCTCTGCGTAATGCCGTTTCTTGTCTTGCTGGCAAACTGCTCGGGGATTTTCGGCGGACTGCTCGCAGGTATCCTTTTTCTTGATCTTCCTGCCAGTACGTTTATTTCGGAACTGGGCAAAGCGCTTATTCCACTGGACATTATCTGGGGAATGATAAAGAGTGTAATTTACGCTGTCATTATCGCGAATGTCGGATGTTTCATGGGAATGCGGGTTCGCGGCGGCGCATCCGCAGTTGGAAAAGCAACAACAGCTGCAGTTGTACTGAGTATCTTTCTGGTGATCATTGCTGACGCTCTTTTATCATTGCTGTTTGTCCATATACGTCCGGGATTGAGTATGTGATATGAACACAGTTCTTCAGACCGAGAATTTATCGGGAGGCTGGGATAACCAGGAGGTGCTTGATAATGTTAATCTCCAGATACGCAGGGGAGAGGTGCTGGTTATAGCTGGTAGAAGCGGATGCGGGAAAAGTACACTGATGCAGCACATGCTTGGATTGTTAAAACCGTGGAGTGGAAAAATCCTGTTCAACGGGAGGGATATATGGGAGAGTCCACAGACTCTTCAGGAATCCCGCAGAAGGTGGGGAGTGCTTTTTCAGTCAGGGGCTCTGCTTGGAAATCTGACGCTGCTTGAAAATGTAATGCTCCCTCTGAAAGAGTATACCGACATCTCCAAATCGGATATAGCTCTTGTCGCTTACAGTAAACTGGAAACAGTTGATCTTGCTGACTTTGCTGATTCAAATCCTCTGGAGGTTTCGGGAGGCATGCAGAAACGGGCAGGGCTTGCCCGGGCCATGGCGCTTGATCCGGAGCTGCTTTTCTTTGATGAGCCGTCAGCAGGTCTTGATCCGGTAACTTCCGCAAACCTGGACAATCTCATCAGGACTATAAACAAATCTCTCGGCACAACTGTCATTATGGTTACACATGAACTTGCCAGCATATTTGCCATTTCTGACAGGGTTGTTATGCTTGATGCTGAAGAACACGGTATTATTGCAGAAGGCACAGCGATGGAACTGAAGGAAAACTCCACTGACAGCCGGGTTCGTGCCTTTTTTGGAAGAGAAGAATTCACTGAGAAGAAGGAAGAATGAATAATGGCACTGACTGCTAACAAATACAGGCTGGGAGTGTTCTTCTCAATAAGCATCGTTGTTTTTCTCGTTATAATTGTCTGGCTTGGCGGAGGATTCAGGGAAAAGCATACGGACACTTATGTGTGTTATTTCAGCTGGTCGGTCCAGGGGCTTAATGAGGGTAGCAATGTTATGTACAACGGTGTTCCGATTGGACGCATCTCAAGCATAGATATAGCTCCTGACGGAAGACTTGTTGAAGTTCTGATGGATATCAGATCCGATTTCACTGTGGATTCTCAGATTGTAGCGACTATGCAGTTGACAGGTATTACCGGATTGAGCGTGATCAACCTGAGTCCGGACACAACCCGGATCTATGTGACACCACACTACGATTTTGATGTGTTATATCCTGTTATTCCTGTTGCTGAAGGTGCACTGCAGAGTGCCGCGTCCATACTGACCAGGATGACAGAAATTATCAACGAAGTCGATTTTGTGAAAATTAGTAAAGAATCAATTCAGCTTCTGGAGAATATCAATGAAGTTGTTGATAGTGATGTGATAAAGAATATTGAACTTTCGATCCTCAGTAACTCCGCTAATCTTGATACACTCCTGGTTACATATACAAGGCTTGGAGAGAATATCGACAGGCTTGTAGTGACATTGAATACGATGGCGCCTGATCTGGCTGTTGATGTAAATGATCTGGTCGAAGAACTCCAGGGGCTGTCAGAACCGTTGAAGGTGTTTGTTCAGAAGTTGGATGAAATGCTTGTAGAGAGCACAAATATGTTTGATAATCTGTCCGCTTTCCTTGAAGCGCTCAGAAATGATCCAGCGGGATTGCTTATTCGGACAACAGGAGAGGGGGTCTGGCGGTGATACCCAGACCAGTTAAGTTTCTGATCGTATTTATTCTGCTTGCTTCTATTGCTTGCATTACTGTAAACGTTCCCATTGGTGGTGATCCGACGTCATCTGCCGTTGTATGGACTGTTGATCCCGAAATCAGAGAATCATGGAATGTATCTTCCAATTACGTCATTCAGATAAAGGATTTTTCAGCTTCACCGGCACTTCAGAGAGTTGAAATGATCGTGCTGGCTGAAGATGGGACCCTTAACAGGGCATCCACCGATATCTGGAGCACACGCCCTATGGAGCTTCTCCCTGATCTTCTAATGCGGGATATGGTTTACAGCGATGCATGGGGTGCGGTGCTCAGGAAAGCGACAATGCTGAGGGAAGACCTGATTGTTGAAGGTTTTGTCCGTGAGTTCGGAGGCAGGATTGTTGAGGATGGCTGGGAAGCCGTAATCGATATAGATGTGACCGTTCTTGACGGTTATTCATTCGATCTTGTTTTCCAGAAAAACTACAACTTCCACTGGGTGCTTTCTGAACCAAGTTACAGGGAACTCGCTGCAGCCATGTCTATCCTGGTCGGAATATGGTGTGAAGAGGTAACGGGGGACATCTGGGCATCCATGCTTCCAATACGCTGAGAAGCCCTTTAAACAGGTTTGAGCAGAGCGTGACATGCACTCTTTCGCGTATGACATTTTTCACCATTCCGGCAGTTATATTCCGCATGTATTGTTACTGAGATTCACTGAGTGACGGAGGAGTGATGGGACTGTTCAGAAAGAAAAAGGATTCAGCAGAAAACGTTGTCAGGACTCCAGAACCTGCGAGTGATGATCTGAATAATTACATCATAGTGATCCTTGACAGCTGTAGATTCGATACGTTCATGGAAGCCGAACCCCGAACGATAATGAAACTTGGCGAACCCGAGGATCGCTACTCATACGTTTCCTGGACTGCTCCTTCACATTACAATCTTCTAATGGGGCTGATGCCGCACACAAGCCCGAAGAATGTCTTTGCGTCTGAATACTACAAAAAGGATTTTTTGAAATTCAATGAAAGACTCGGAGCCGAAGGAATCGAGTTTAAAAGCCTGATTCCCCGCCTGTATCTTCCCGATTATCTGAGAAGTACTCTTGGTTACATAACAAGAGCGATGGTTTCTCTGCCTGTACTCAACAGTCATACTCCCGTGAACTTCGGATTTGACTCCTGGAAGCTCATGCCGGATCATAACGATATGGATGCGATGCTCGATGAGATGACATTCTCACCCAACAGGCCGACATTCTACCTTCTTAATGTAGGGGAAACACATTACCCATATGCTCTCCCATCTGAACCGAAGAATGAATGGCCCAGAATAAGTGGAGTTCATGGTGTCTTCAAACACCTGGACGATCATATGGTGGGAGGCAAGCTGATTACAGATAAGGATTCTCCGAAGTTCTTTGATCAAGAACAGCTGGATAAACTGAGGGGGAGACAGGTTGAAACAGTGCGTTATCTTGATACGGTCTTTGAAAGACTATTCGATATTGTGCCGAAAAACACTTACATAACAGTAACCTCAGATCACGGGGAACTTTTTGGAGAAGAAGGGTATTTCGGGCATGGTCCCGTTTTTCATGAAAAGGTTTTTCAGGTTCCGTTTCTTGAAGGAAAGATCCGTTGATTTTTGTGATAATAGTACTTGAAAAGGAGTGAGAATGTCCGAACGTGCGAGAAAACTGAAGTTCAAAACTGAAACAAAAAAGATTCTGGATATCGTTATCAACAGTTTGTATTCACATCCTGACATATTCCTGCGCGAGCTTATTTCAAACTCATCCGATGCTCTGGATAAGCTTCGCTTCTTGAAGTTGACCTCACCTGAACTTGCATCTGACAGAGAACTCAGGATTGACATTATTCCTGATAAGGGCACGAGAACATTGACCGTTCGTGATAACGGAATAGGTATGACTGATGATGAGATGGCAACGGAGCTGGGAACGATTGCCCATTCCAGCTCAAGGGGATTTATTGAAGCCATGAAGATGTCTGACAATGAAAAGACCCCTGAACTCATAGGACAGTTCGGAGTAGGTTTCTATTCAACTTTCATGGTTGCGGACAGAGTAGAGGTGCTGTCCAGGAAAAGCGGGAGCGATGAACCAGGGCAAAGATGGTCCTCAACAGGTCATGATACATTCAGCCTCAAACAGGAAGACAATATTCCTGAGGGCACCAGTGTCACCCTTCACCTCAAGGAGGAAATGAGCGAATACCTTGACGGCTACAGACTGAGGGAACTGGTTCGCAAATACTCCGATTTCATCTCCTATCCGGTCTATATCGAGACAGGCGAAGAGGAAGAGAAAGGGAAACCGGTTAATACTCAGAAGCCGATCTGGACGCGATCTGAGGATGAAGTGAAAGATGAGGAGTACAACGAGTTTTACAATCATCTGAGCTTTGATATCCAGAAACCTCTCTCTCGGCTCGTATTCCATGCCGAGGGAACCACAGAATTCTACTCTCTGCTCTTCCTGCCCTCCACTCGGACAATGGAGATGCTGATGCCGGATTACAAGACAGGTATCCGGCTCTATGTGAAAAAGGTAATGATAATGGAAGAAGCGGATGAGCTTCTTCCCAGATATCTACGTTTCATCAAGGGTGTTGTCGAATCAGGCGATCTGCCTCTCAATATTTCCAGGGAAACACTACAGGAAAACCGAACTGTAAGGGTTATCAGAAAGGCACTTACAGCTAAAGTGCTCAGCTGGTTCTCGGACGTGCTGGAAAATGATCCCGAGCAATATGGAAAATTCTTCATGAATTTCGGTGATCTTCTAAAGGAAGGTATCTACTCCGACGTTCAGCACCGTGAAAAACTTGCTGACCTGCTGATGGTGTGGACTTCAAAGAGCGGAGACGAGCAGAAGAGTCTCAGGAAGCTTGTGGAAAACCTTCCCGAAGACATCGATCGTATCTTCTATATAACCGGAAGCGACAGGAAGGAACTGGCGTCCTCTCCTTACCTCGAATCCGTGGGCAAAGCCGATGTTGAAGTTCTGCTGTTCGACAGTCCCGTTGATGAGTTCATGCTTCAGTCGCTTGGGGAGTATAAGGGAAAAAAGCTTGTATCCCTTCTGAGGGAAGTTGATATAGAGGATCTTACGGAAGAGGAGAAAGCGGAGAAGAAGAACGCCGAGGAAACCTATGCCGGACTGCTCGAGTACATCAAAGATCAGCTTGGAGACAGGGTGGAAGCCGTTCGTTTCTCGCCCAGATTGAAAGACAGTCCCTGTATTCTGGTCAGTGATAAAAACGACCCTGGTGACATGTTCAGGCAGATGATGAAAACCATGAATCAGGAAATACCTGAGGCGAAGAAAATTCTTGAACTGAATCCGGTCCATCCCCTGATTTCGATACTGCAGGAACTGTACGATAAGGAAAGGTCAGGTGATAAGCTGAAGAACTACGTGAACATTCTGTTCGATCTTGGACAGATAATGGCGGGAGGACGCCCTGGTGATCCGGTTACTTTCGGCAAGCGCATCACCGACCTCCTATCGGGGACGTAGCACACTTCATCAACTTACGAAATGAAACCGGTGATCCGTTTACCGAAGGCAAACGTATCACCGGTCTTCTTCAGAGAGACGGAGCAACTTCGTTGGTTTACATCTGTTCCCAATCGACCTTCTCTTCAGAAATCTCCATCAGCCAGATCGTCGAATAGTAATCAGGGTTAATCGAATAGGCCATCATGCCATATTCATCGATAACGAAATTCCAGAACTGGCCATCATCTCCGATTCCCTCGACTTCGGCCACGAAAAGTGCATTCCCCTGAGCGTCGTAAACATCGAATACAGGTGCGAGTTCGGTTCCTCTCCTGACCCATATTCTGCCCAGGCCATCGCAACCGATATCGCTTATCGTCCACCTGTACGGTTCCGGATTGTATTCTATCACAACGCCCCCTGCACCTATGTTCCTCAGCCAGGCTTCCATCCAGTCCTTTTCCTCCTGGATCTCCTCAAGGGATTTTTCTACCTGTGGAACATCCTTTTCTATTTGCAGGATCTGATTCCCATATTTGTCGAAAACATTTACGATATAATCCTCGGTGGAGTATTTAGAGAGGTATACATTACCGGATCTGTCAGCGAAGAATTCATGGCTGAAAAGAGTCTGATTGAGTATTGCGGTCAGGTCGGTGGGGTCGAACTGAAATTCGGTTTCGTAGTAGAGTACAGATGGTTCATTGTCCTCCTCATACCTTCCGATCAGGAATTCCGAAATCAGTTCACCATCGACAACTTCCACAGTGATTTTCAGCGCGATATAGGCGTTGGAATCGGCCCCCACCATGTTCATCGGCGGGTTGTTGGTAAACTCGGCAGAAAGCCCTTCCCATTCCCCGTCAGGCAGGAAATTGTGTATCCCGCCCTGGAAAGGAGCGCAGATCGAAACCCTTCCGTCACCGAGAACCGCCATGCTGAACGACATGGTGATCTCACCGGGGCCGTTTCCCTCGCGCGAGATTCTCCTTATAAATTCTCCTCCGGGAGAATAGACTTTCACGCAGCAGGCTCCTCTGTCCAGAACGTAGATATTACCGTCAGGACCATGCGCAAGAGCATCTATCGAGGCGAAGACGTAGTTGCTGTCTCCTAGATCAACACCGATAGAATCGAATATGACTATTGAGACTATCTCTTCGGTTTCCTGTACAACCTCAGAAATCGGCTCTGATTCACTGCCTCCACAACCGGTCATCACCGCAACCACAAATGCCAGCG
>DAOWJX010000358.1 GCA_030640155.1 Candidatus Aegiribacteria sp.
AGCTCTTGGAGGACTTCTCTATCTTGATGATGATAAGCGTAGTGCTCTTGGAGGAGAGATTGAACTGGAAGATCCCGGTGAAAAAAATTCCATATATGCAAGAGTATTCGGTTTTACCTTTCCATCGAACTCGTTTGAACTCAGGGGAGCCTTTAACTTTGCCATGCCGAATTACGAGGAAACAGAAACCAGCACGATTATTGGTATAGCACTTGGTTCAGGCATCTATCTGGGTGATATAATTCTGGATGGTGGGCTTGCCTGGTACTCCTGCGGCAGGGACTCGGTATTTCTTGGCGTCGGGCAGCCTGATAATATATCCGATTCTCATGCCCTGATATCCTTTGGAGTCACCTGGAATCCCTGAAAATGAAATTAAAAAATATTTCTTTTCTTTTTCTTGTAATATCAAGTTCCATGGCTGGAAATACCTGGTCGACAACGCTTGAAACCGGGGATGATCTGTTTTACGGGCTGCGGGATGGGGTTGTGCTTTCCAATGGCAGCACGGTGATCTCCTTTACCGGCCCCTTTGAGAACCCTTTTCTGATCTGTCTGGGCGGAGAGGGTGAGATTCTCTGGTACAGACATATCCTGGAATTCGGAGGAACCTCCAGGGCTTTTGAAAGCAATGGAGGCCTGGTTACACTGGAAAACGGTTTTGCAGCCTGCTTTCATTCTGAACCGAGAGCAACCGGGATAGACACAGATATTGCAGTGGTCAGACTGGATTCATCCGGAGATATTCTCTGGACATATATCCTGGGGGAAACCGATGAAGCGGTCTGGATGTCCACCGATATCATCGCCTGTTCCGATGGAGGAGTGCTGGTTACAGGTTGTCCCGGCATGCAGATTCCGGATGGATTCGCGTTCAAGCTCTCTTCAGACGGAAGGCAGGAGTGGCTGACTCCGCCTGAGGCAATAGCGGGTTTTACATCATCGGCTGTTGAGACTGACAGCGGTGATTTTCTTATTCTGTCTGCTGATGAGTATTCCAGTTGCACAGTTCTGCAGCTGGTAAACAGCAATGGTCTTGTTTCACCCCCTGTTACGGTTGCTGAAATAATGATTCAAACCGCGGGAAACATGAAATACATCGATAACTCCATATGGATTCACTCTCCAGGTTACGGCAATACCCTTCATGCATTTCGCCTTGATGAGGATTTCAATCCAGTTCAAACGGTTGAAATACATCTCACTCAGGAATACGAGGCAGGATCCGCAGATATCCTTGAGGATCGCTTCCTCGTATCAGGGGGAACCGAAGATGGTGATGCTCTAATGGCGATGTATGGATTTGACGGCACTCTTCTCTGGAAAAAACAATACGATACAGGCGGAATGGATTTTCTTTACAGTTCAACATATCTTGATGAAGGGATTCTTGCCTTCGGAAGCGCACAACAATTCTTAAATGATTTCAGTGTGTTCCTGATAATGAAAACTGATCATTCAGGTTATGTAGAAGGAGCTTCGGTAAACGTGAACGGCACCCTGTTGATTGAATCTGAAGCTTTATGTATTGATCTTCTCTCTCCCGGATGGCTGGCTGCCTGTTCTGTTGTGAGTAATGAGGATGATGCTGTCAGAACCTCTTCTGATATTATGGAGGAAACGGGGTTACAGACAGGATACCTGTGGATACCCGACTGGCAGAGTCTCTCCGGCTCGAATGGGTGGCTCGTATATGCCATACCCTGTATGAAATCCGAAGGATCGCTTGAAGATGGTTTTGCAGCTCTCCTTGAACTTCACCCCGACACCTACTTCATCTGGGTAAGTCAGGGCTGGGAGAGAAATGTCATGTCTGTCGAGGAGTTCCTTTCCCGATAGATGAATCAGGTCTGAGATTGTCTGGAAGCAGGTCTGCTCAGGGTGAAGGCTGAGGATCCATCCTGATATAAGATTCAGGACCCGGATAGCCATCGGGAACATGAAGCTCAATGATAACATCATTTGATCTGCTCAAAAATTCAGGCATTAGGGTTATTACCTCGTAATCGAACACGGGTACAACATCCGTAATTATCTCGAACTGCTCCTTCGTGAATTCAATCTCAGCTTCTCCACTTCTGGAATTCAGTACCGCATTCGCCTGTTCATCCGTAAGTGTTATGGTAACTTCGTAGTAGCGACCGGAACCAGCTATGGCAAAAGCAGCAAGCAAAAATAGCACAACCAGCGGGAACAATCTCACAGTGATGTTCTTCATGGGAGTTCTCCTTTCAAAGGAATGATACTTATAATAATAATCCTCTCTGGATTATCGTGCAACACGATTAATATCTTTAATATATCCGATGGTTATCACGACAGGATTTTACTTCGGAAAATTCCGTTTGTCACTTTTATCAGTGGGTGGCACGTTCGGGAACGTTAATCTATCACTACGAAGCGCTGTGTAGCCGTGAAATCTCCGGAGATCATCCTGCAGAAGTAGATTCCGGGAGATAAGTCTCCTATCAGAATATCGTGAAATCCCGGAGAATATTCATCTCCATGAATCTCGCTGATGAGCCGGCCTGACAGGTCGAAAACCGAGAGGCTGACCATAGAAGTTTCCGGAAGCCCGAAACATATGCTGACAGCTCCGCAGATGGGATTAGGTATTACACCGGGGAGTGAGTACACCGAAGTGCAGTGATCACCCTCTATGCCGTAAGGATCCCAGTTCAGAGTTATATCATGAAGCGTAGGAGTAGAGTTTGGATCATCTGTTTCCATCGTAACTTTGTACTGGAAATACTTGTCCAGCATACCACTGAGGAAACAGGGTTCATAGACAGGGTCGGACCAGATTCCCATGTTCTGATAATCGCTGGAAGTCTTGTACTGAAAGTACAGATCCGTTCCAGCAGGTTCAGAGCTGTTCCAGTCGACGCTGGCCCATTGAGGGTTGCTCCCGGTGTTGAGAATAGTGGATTCCAGCGAACCTTCAGATGAATATTCTGATAAATCCCACCAGACGATCTTGTCGTCGAACCGTGAAGCACCAAGAACATCCATATCACCATCGCCATTAAAATCCTCCGCGTAAACGGATGTGGCACCATCGAAATCTACCTCAATGGAATACTTGACCCAGGATGTACCCGAGCCATCGGTATTCTCCCACCAGGCAATTTCATCAGCTGTCCATGCAGAGCCAATGATATCTACATCGCCGTCACCATCTATATCCACTGCGAATGCGGACGAGGCTCCATCGAAGTCACTGTCAACAGTATGCTTAACCCATGATGTACCTGAACCATTGGTATTTTCCCACCATGCGATCGCGTCCAGGTGAGAAGAAGCTCCAAGGACGTCCATATCGCCGTCATTGTCTATATCCTCCGAGTAAACGAAACCGACAGCATAAAAATAATCATCAACCGTATGCTCGATCCAGGATGTACCCAGTCCGTCTTCATTCTCCCACCAGATGATGTCATCAGCATTTACAGAAGCACCAAGGACATCCATATCACCATCGCCATTAACATCCTCTGCGTAGATACAAAAACCCCAATCAAAACCCATGTCAATCAAGTGTTCAATCCAGTTGGTTCCAGTACCATCTTCATTCTCCCACCAGTTAACCACATTGGATGATGTTGAAGCACTGATAACATCCATATCGCCGTCACCATCGATGTCTTCGGAGTATACTGTTGCAGTCTGTGGAAAATACTCATCAATTGTATGCTCGATCCAGGATGTGCCCGAGCCGTCGATGTTCTCCCACCAGTTGAGGTCGTCTTCCCATGGAGCACCGAGGACGTCCATATCACCGTCACCATCTATGTCCTCCGAGTAGACGCATCTTGCACCATTGTAGTCCCCATCAATGGTATGCTCTGTCCAGAGTGTACCTGAGCCGTCGGTATTCTCCCACCAGGTTATATCGTCGGCATTGATAGCAGCACCGAGGATGTCCATATCGCCATCACCATCTATATCCTCCGAATAGATCCAATCAACACCATTGAAGTCCTCAGCAACTGTATGCCCGGCGGGGATCTGGAGAATTATATCCCCAGGAATGCTTCCCCAATTGATATAGTCTGCGAGATAGAATTGATTGCTCCAGTCGTTAACAGGTGCCCACACACCGGATCCACCAGACCAATCTGTCTGGATAGCGGAATCGGCAAATGTAACGATGAATGAACCGAAGATCAGCAAGGACAGGATTGTTCTACACATAGGATACCTCCTACGTTTCAAGAATCACACTAATCTGACAGGTTGTCAAGCTATCCGGATAAACTGAATACCCTCTCCCCCGATTTTATCCCCTTCGAGGACGCTTCATATCTCACTTTGTTAGTGTGTTACCATACATTGTTCTTCATCGGGAGCGTATCTGAAGAAGTTCCCTTGTCCACCGGTTTTCTACTCCTGTCGCAGTATCAGATCATTCAGAGAGGTTTCCGGGTGGTGATACCTGACCATATCCACAGTTTTCCTGCCTGTCTGAACAGCCTTCTCCGGACACCAGTGGAAACAGGCAAAACACTGCTCACACCGATTACCCCATGTTGGCTTCTCACCTTCCAGCAACCGGACATTCTGCACAGGACATATCCGTGCACAGATACCACATAAGGAACATTTCTCATCTGCGTAGAATTTGCTCCCTGACTTCGTTGATAGAGCCCTCCTGAATATCGGATAGACCATACTGCCAATAAGGGAGAAGAACAGGTTCTTCTTCACGAAATCGCCAGAGGCTCCCTCCCTTATTCGGTTAATGATCTGAGCTATCTCTGTCTCAGCAGCACCGTTTATCTTACGCTGTTTCTCCTCTGCAGGGGGTCCTCCCATGGGCGGGTAGTTCTCGACCATCTTTACCGCGAAACTTGCATTCATCACAAGCCCTCTTCGTTTGAGCATCCCTCGAGTTATAGCCATTGTAGAACCCGGGTCACCTCCGTAAGTCGCAGCTGCGAACAGGTATTCCGGAATGTCGGATGGAAGCTTCGCGATAAACTTTGCCACAATCGCCGGGGGTCCCCAGGCATATACAGGAAACACCAGTCCTATTCGTTTAGATGGTTCAATATCATCATCCAGGGCTTTTACCACTGGAATCATTTCGACATCATCCAGACCTTCCTGCATGGCTTTCGCCAGATGAAACGAATTACCTGTGCCGGAGAACCAGTAGATTACCGTCTTCATATCACTCCCTTCCTGCTATATTGGTTGGTATTAATTACAATACGGATTGAATACGACATCTCGTTCCGGAAGATTATTTCCATCACCATACTGTCGATGACCCTTCCTGTAAATATATTTGCCCTAATATCCTATCAAATACAACAATACAGAAGCAGTACTGCCCTGTCAAAGCAATGAGTAATCAGTGATTCTCTAAATCCTGCATCGAAACGGATATCTCCGTCCAAATATTGATGCCATCAGCTGATCCGATCTGAAGTGACAGCACACATACAATTCCCTGTACTGGATGCTTTTCGCACTCTTTCTGCATACAATTATGCACAGTGTCGAACTTGACCGCTACTTACAGCTTTATCATTATTTACAGGAAATAGAGAGGATTCTGAATGAAACGAATAATATCAGCATCAGTTCTTACTTGTATACTCTTTACCGCAGCATGCATTTTCGGAGATTCCGACCCGGATTACACGGATAGTCACAAGTTATTCAAGAAATCTGTTGGTAATATAGTACTTGAGGTCTTCGACAATGGATACTTTGTAGATGATATACTCCTTGAGCCACTGGAAACATCTCTGGATGGTTTCTATATCGTCAGATCTCCTGATATGTTGAAATCGGTGTTCGAAAGTATTGGCTATAGTGGAGACAACATTCCCAGGCTGGAAGACCTTTTCCCCGAAGGCGGCAGTCTTCTTATCTTTATTCGAAAGTATACAGGTATCGGTGACCTTATCCTTGAGCAAGATATATCAGCCGATCTGGATACCATTATTATCGATATGACAGTCCGTGATTGGCCTGGTCCGCAACAGCCCGGCAATTGTTCGACTGTCGTTGTTCCTGTTGGTTTTATCTGCTCCGAGTAGATATCGGATTTCAGTCTCTGGAAGCTATTCCGTCACCACAAATCACAGAGGTTTTCGTCTAATGGAATATTCAAGGTTCATTGATGTTCATCCAGATCCAGCGGCTTTCTGAAAGCCCTGTGGGCTTGTCGACCCACAGGGCTTCTCTATTGTTTTAAGAACTAGAGCTTCAGGAGTTTCATAGACTCCCTGCTGCCTTCGAAGTCACTTACAGTCACTATGTATGTACCGGTGG
>DAOWJX010000145.1 GCA_030640155.1 Candidatus Aegiribacteria sp.
ATATTGAACCCTACGAGAATTTCCTCCAGATAAGATACAGACGGGATGGAGCCTGTTTTGTTATGCGAAAGCTCCCCAAGAAAATACAGCCACAGATTCTCAGTCGTTTCAAGATCATGGCCGGCATGAATATTGCTGAACGCAGAAAGACCCAGGATGGTAGAATAAAGGCCAGAATCGACGGACGATCGATTGATTTCAGAGTAAGCGCGGTTCCAACAGTTAACGGTGAAAAAATAGTTCTCAGGATACTTGATCGAGGAAGCCTGGA
The DNA here is from genome assembly GCA_030640155.1 of Candidatus Aegiribacteria sp. Classification (GTDB taxonomy): domain Bacteria; phylum Fermentibacterota; class Fermentibacteria; order Fermentibacterales; family JCC-6; genus Aegiribacteria. The sequence goes on from DAOWJX010000145.1 coordinate 272, forward strand.
GTTCGATCTCAGAGAGCTTGGTTTTCCTGAAGAAGCTCTGAAGGTTTTCCTGCAGGGAGTGAATTCCCCCTTTGGAATTGTTCTTGTTACCGGACCTACCGGAAGCGGGAAAACCACGACGCTTTATTCAGCGCTCAGTTCGCTGAACACGGATAATAGAAATATCCATACCGCAGAGGAACCTGTAGAATACAGTATTGAGGGTCTCACACAGACACAGATAAATTTCAGTATGGGGTACGATTTCGCAACTGCCCTTCGCGCGATTCTAAGGCAGGATCCCAATATCATTATGGTTGGTGAGATCAGAGATTTAGAGACAGCTTCGATTGCCATAAAAGCTGCACTGACCGGACACCTGGTTTTCTCCACTATTCATACGAATGATGCTCCGAGTACGGTGAACAGGCTTGTCGATATCGGGATTAAGCCATTTCTTGTGGCTTCCGCGGTAAGAACCATCATGGCTCAAAGGCTCGTCAAGAAAATATGTAAGCATTGCAAAACACCTCATGAGCACAGCGATAAGGAGTATCTGGCTGCGGGAGTTGATCCAGGGGAGATGAAAAATTATACAACGTATATAGGGAAAGGCTGCAACAGCTGCAGCGGCACCGGTTACAGGGGGCGAATAGGGCTTTACGAAGTTCTTTCGATTGACAAGACGATAAAACAGTCTATCATTGATAGAGTTACTGCTGGAGAACTGAGAACTATGGGTGTTAAGAACGGAATGAGAACACTCAGAATGGATGCAGTTGAAAAGCTGAAAGCCGGCGTTACTACTCTGGAAGAAGTAATGCGAGTTACCACGGAAGATGAGCCTGAGGTTCTAAAGGCAGCTGAGGCAAATAAAGCCAGTATCAAGCGGTTAAAAAGGGAAGGACATTCGGCCTGATATGATTATTAAAACTCTTTTAAAGGAAATGATGGAAAGGCGCGCTACAGATCTTCACCTTACTGTAGGAACTCCTCCCGTTGTCAGAGTAGACGGAGAACTAGACAGAATGGAGTATGATCCCCTCACTGCTCAGGATACTCAGAATCTTGTCTACAGCCTTCTGAAAGATGAGCAGAAAAAAAGGTTTGAACTCGAGAAGGAACTGGATTTCGCTTTCGGTATCAAAGGACTTTCCAGATTCAGGGCTAATGTTTTTCTTCAACGCGGCTGCGTGGCATGTGCCATAAGGTCGATTCCGCATGAAATACTCGGTTTTGAGGAACTCGGTCTGCCCCCGGTAGTCAGTGTTCTCGCTGAGAAACGCCAGGGACTTATTCTGGTGACAGGTCCAACCGGATGCGGTAAGTCAACTACGCTGGCCTCTATTATCCGTAAGATCAATACATCAAGGCATTGTCATATTATCACAATTGAAGACCCTATCGAATATGTCCATCATCATGACAAGGGCATTATCAACCAGCGCGAGATAGGACAGGACACAACATCCTTCGGCAATTCGCTTCGATACGTTCTCCGGCAGGACCCCGATGTCGTGCTGATAGGTGAGATGAGAGACATGGAGACGATGCAGGTTGCTCTTAACATTGCCGAGACAGGGCATCTTACGATGGCTACATTACACACTAATTCAACTTACGAATCAATTAACAGAATTATCGATTCATTTCCTGCTCAGAGTCAGGATCAGGTCAGGAGTCAGCTCTCATTTGTGACTCTTGGCGTATTGACACAGCAGCTTGTGCCGAAAGCCAGGGGACACGGCAGGGTTCTTTGCGCGGAAGTTCTGGTTTGTACTCCCGCTGTTAAAGCTACGATCAGGCAGGACAAACTTCATCAGATATACGGGATGATGCAGGCAGGACACAAACATGGCATGCAGACAATGAATCAGGCTCTGTTCAACATGGTTAAGAAAAAGGAAATAACCAGAGAAGTTGCTGTTGAGCGTTCGAACGATGCCGCTGAACTTGAACAGATGATAGCAACGGGGCGGGATATCTTATAATGACAGGAGGCGGAAATGCCTGAGTTCAGATGGGAAGGAACAAATAGGGCCGGCAGAAAAATGTCGGGGAAAGTTTCTGCTGCAAAAAAGGCAGATGCACAGGAACTCCTTGCTCAGAGAGGTGTCAGTAATATAAAGGTAGCCGGCAAGAAATTTGATCTGGCCACCTTTGGCTCGATTGGTACAGGCATTAAAGACAAGGACCTCGCCGCATTCACCCGTCAGTTTGCCGTAATGATCAACGCCGGGCTTCCACTGGTCAAGTGTCTTCAGATACTGAGCGGTCAGCAGGAAAACAGGATTTTCGCAGATGCTATTGAGGAAGTGACAGCTGATGTGGAAAAGGGTGGAACACTGGCTGATTCCCTCGGTAAGCATAACAGGATTTTCAGTGATCTGTACGTCAATATGGTTGCCGCAGGTGAGCAGGGAGGTATTCTTGATACGATCCTGAACAGGCTTTCAACACATCTGGAGAAAGCATCGGCACTGAAAGGTAAGATCAAATCCGCCATGATGTACCCCCTCGTTGTACTTATCGTGGTTATTGTGGTTGTGATGGCTCTTCTTCTGTTTGTCATACCGATATTCGAGCAGATGTTTGCTGATATGGGCGGTCAGCTTCCAGCGCCGACTCGGATCGTCGTAGGAGCGTCGGAGTTCGTACAGGGAAACCTGTTATTTATTGTCATTGGAGTTGTAGCCCTGATCACCGGATACAAGATGTACTACAGGACCAAGAACGGCGAGAAGGTAATTGATGCAATCAAACTCAAGATGCCTATCTTTGGATTGCTCCTCAGAAAAATGTCTATCGCCAGGTTCACAAGAACTCTGGGTACGCTGATCTCAAGCGGAGTATCAATTCTTGACGGCCTGAGTATCACTTCAAAGACCTCGGGTAACAGAGTTGTCGCGGATGCCATTATGGAAGCAAGGGGAAGCATTTCCGGAGGAGAGAACATCTCGGATCCTCTTGAAGCTTCCGGTGTGTTTCCAGGAATGGTTACTCAGATGATAGCCGTTGGAGAAGAAACCGGCGGGCTTGATACGATGCTCCTTAAAGTTGCTGACTTCTACGAGGAAGAGGTGGACACAGCGGTTGCGGGTCTTACAGCAACTCTCGAGCCCATAATGATCGTAGTCCTGGGTGTAATCGTGGGTGGTATCGTGATAGCCATGTATCTCCCGATTTTCGACCTCATCGGTACTGTGGGATCGTAATAACTGCTGCTGAAAAGATACTACCCGGTTTTCGCGATGCGGGGATAGAATCAAATGCCTGATGGAATTCTAAGAATGGGGCGCCGCTCCTGGCTTCAGGTGGGGCGCTTCATTGTCTTTGGTCTCTTTGTTCTGCTGGGTATTCTGTTCCTCGGATGGACAAGAGTCGGCGGAGTTTACATCTCTGTCGCTATTGTGGTGATCCTGTCAATATTTATGGACATGCTGTGCAGAAAGATCTGGAAAGACAGGGAATGGCAGATCTGGGTTCTCTTCTCTCTCGATTCAATTCTGGCTGCGATCCTTATCCGTATGGCCGGAAATTTCGACGGTCCTTTCACGGTTTTTTTCTTTATTCATACATTCGGAGCGGGTATCTATCTGGGTATCAGGGGTGGAGCGATCATGGCGGTTCTCGATTCTCTGATGATAGCCATCCTTGCTTACATCACAATATCAGGAGTACTGACTTTCAGTCCTGCGGGAGGTTCCCTGGAGGAATTGATAGAAGTCATTCCATCCGATGTATCTTTTCAATACGCGCTTCTTTTTGTAATGATTTATGCAGGTCTCCTGATGATAACGGGGCTTGTCACCGGATATCTTTCAGAGCACCTTCTTTTTGAAAAAGGCAGAGTTGAAGGAATCCTGAGTGAACTCCGCGAGGCAAGGAGTATGGCAAGGGAGATACTGGAAAGCCTGTCGGATGGAGTTCTTGTGATTGATAACTCCGGTTCTCCGATCAGTATAAATCGCTCTGGTCTCCGGATCCTTTCTCTTGATGAGAATTGGCGTAAGACTATATCTAATACGGATATCTACACTATGCTCAGAGAGTACCAGATATCCGAAGGAATGCCCTCGATTATCGAGATCAGCCTGGGAAACAGAGTGCTTGAATGCAGAATGGATACACTTCTTGATCATTACGGCAAGTCTGCCGGAGCCCTTGCCGCACTGACCGATATAACGGAAACAGTTGAATTGAAGAAACAACTGCAGGAGCGGGAAAAACTTGCGGCTATCGGCAAGCTGTCCAGTACACTCGCGCATGAAATCAGGAATCCGCTGGCATCAATGAGCGGTGCCGCTCATATATTGAAAATGGGATCAATTGACTGGAAAAAGACAGACTGAATGACCGAACTCATAAGCAGTCAGGCAAAGAGGATTTCGGAAATAATCGAGGGATACCTCGAACTCTCCAGAAAGAGTACTGTTCTATATACTAATCCGGTTTCGCTTGAAGCTGTAGCCATGGAAGCGGTTGATGTAGCGAAACAGGGTTTTGGCTGGCAGACGGAGATCGAATTGGATATTGAAGGGAATTTCATAGTATTTGGAAATCAATCTCGCCTTGTTCAGTTGTTAACGAATATAATTCGCAACAGTGTCGAAGTTCTGGAGAACAAACCTGATGGCAAGATAGGTATTTCCCTCAAGAAATCACAGATGCAGGGTATGGCTGAATTGATTGTGACGGATAACGGCCCAGGCATTAAGGATACTGTTTTGAATGATATTTACGATCCCTTCTTCACTACGAAAGATGAGGGAACAGGGCTCGGACTGTATGTTGCGAGAAGAGTCGCCAGGGATCATAATGGCAGAATGGATATAGAGTCTGCTTCAGGAAAGGGAACAACTGTGAGGGTCATAATTCCAATCGCTCCACCTGATGTTGTTACATACGAAACCGGAGGTATCGAGCATGGATAATCAGCTTTCAGTCATGATTGTGGATGATGAAAAACCAATGCTTGAATGGCTCTCGATTCTCCTTGAACAGCAGGGTTATTCGGTTACGTGTTTCTCCGATGGCAGGAAAGCGGTAGCCGAAGGGAGGAAGGATATGCCGGACATTCTCGTGGTTGATGTCAAGATGCCGGGTATCAGCGGACTTGAGGTTCTGTCCAGGCTTCGCGAAAAATCTCCTGAATTGATAAGTATTGTAATAACAGCATTTTCCAGTGTTGATTCAGCAGTCCAGGCAATGCGCAAAGGCGCTACTGATTATCTGATCAAACCTTTTGAAGTTGATCAGCTTCTTGTGGCAATCGAGAAAGCTCTTGGTGAAAAGAAGATCAGGATAGAGAACAGAGAATTAAGGAGAAAAATCCGCTCACGCTTCAGTATAGAAGGAATAATCGGGAAATCAAAGCCGATAATAGATCTTCTTGATGAAGTACGGATGGTCGCCGATAAAGACAGCACAATTTTAATAACAGGAGAGAGTGGTACAGGCAAGGAACTCATAGCCAGAGCAATTCATTCCATAAGCGCAAGAGCTGAAAAACCATTCCTCGGTGTCAACTGCGGCAGTTTTTCTCACAGCCTTCTTGAAAGTGAACTGTTTGGCCACCTGAAGGGATCTTTCACAGGCGCTCACAGAGACAAAGAGGGCCTGCTGGTTACGGCGAAGGGTGGAACTTTCTTCCTTGATGAAGTGGGAGAGCTTGACAGAGAACTGCAGGTAAAACTGCTGAGAGCCCTGCAGGAACGCCAGGTACTTCCGGTAGGAGGTACGAAATACATACCTTTCGATGCCAGGATCATTGCTGCAACTAACGCCAATCTAAAAGAGATGGTCGACAGAGATGCCTTCAGACCGGATCTCTATTACCGGCTTAATGTGATTCCTCTTCATGTTCCAGCTCTCCGGGACAGATCATCGGACATACCAATTCTGCTCGACAAGTTTATTGAAGACTATTTTGAAGAAACCGGGGAAACCGTCAGAACAATCACGGAGGAGGCAAGGAAAGCTCTGATAAATTACAGCTGGCCTGGCAATGTCAGAGAGCTCGAAAATGTAGTGGAGCGAGTCTGCGTTATGACAAGAGGGAGCGAGATCACCTTTGCTGATCTTCCCGATTTCATCAAGGAGCCGGCAGTTATTGACGCTGGCATTTTTACACATAAAGCTTCAACAGTTGATTCAACTGTTTCCGCAGAGAAAGCGACTCCAACTCTCGACGAGATAGAGAAAGCATATACGCTGTACGTACTGGAACACCGCGCCAGAGGTCAGAAACGACTTGCTGCAAAATTGCTTGGCATAAACGAGAGCACACTCTACAGAAGACTGCAGAATTACGCGAAAGACCGGGAAAACCCATGACAGCAATCGGGGACATGCACGCTCTGGTGCGTGTCCCCAAAAAGCATGACGCTCTGGTGCGTGTCCCCCGTATATCAGAAAAGCTCACCAAGTTTCTCAACCATACTTACAGCGCCCTCGAAAACCTCCGCAGGGCCGCTCGCAAGCATATATGCGGGAGTCGTGACTATTTTTCTTTCCAGGTCCACAACGGTATCATCAACAGCGCAGGTTATATGTTTCGCGCCCATTGCATTTATAGCGGCTGCTGTTTCAGGATGAGAACCGATAGTTAATCGTGCCCCCGGGATTATCCTCGCGAGAATTACAGGAGCTATGCACATTGCCGCAATCGGCTTTCCATTTTCCAGAGCTTCATCGATCAGCTTTCTGACTTCCGGATTGACGGAGCATTCCGGTCCATCCTTTGCGAATGAGCAGAGCGTAAGCGCCGCGCCGAAACCGCCTGGGAAAACAACGGCATCGTATTCATCGGAGGAGAGGTCTGCCAGAGGTTTGATATCCCCCCTGGCTATTCTTGCCGATTCTACAAGAGCATTTCTGGTCTCGCGTTCCGGTTTTTCTGTGCAGTGATCAACAGTAGCTGTCTGCTCTATATCCGGAGCGGTGAATATTATCTCGTAACCTGCTCTGTCCAGAGCGATAAGGGCGGACACAGCTTCATGAATCTCCGTGCCGTCCTTTACACCACTCCCGCTGAGCACAAATGCCACTTTTCTTTTCATGAGAATTCCTTTCTGAATATTCAAGTATTAAATCTGACTGAACAGATAATACATCAGGCGAAGTCAGTCCACCTCGCTACGGGCTTCCTCGCGCAAGGTCAGTAGAGTATCTTCGCATAAGAATTATTCAGGAGGGTTGGACATGTCCAGATTACTTATTTCTTTTCTTGTTCTTTTAATGATGCTTTCATCATGCTACTATGGAGCCATGCAGGGAGCGCACACACTTGGAGAGAATCACCTGACAGTAACAGGAGGTGTAACCCTTCCGGCGTATTTCTCCGCTGAATCGAAAAGTGAGGCTGAAGACAGCAGGATAGATTTCCTTCAGGTATATCCGTCAATAAGTGTAGCCACAGGCGCGACTGACAGGATTGATCTCGGAGCTTCATCGTTCGGATATGGTGTTGGACCCTTCATCAAATACAACCTGATGCATCCTTCGAACCCAACCGCGATATCTGCTCTGCTGAATATGAATTACATTATCCCAATGCAGGTCATGCTGCCCAGGCTTTCCCTATGTGCAGGACACCGTTTTGATCGTGATCTGGAGATATTCATAGGATGTGACGCAGGATACGGACCGGATCTTGCTAATATCCCAAAGACGGACGATGGAGGACACGACTGGGACTTAGTAAAGAATTCATTCTTTTCCTGTATACGAACCGGCTGCAGCTATGAATTGAGAGGCCAGGGAAGCCCGAACGCAAACAGATCATACATACCTGAATCCATCCTGTTCCAGTTCTCCTTTCCACTTGATCTTACGAGGGGCATGGTACTTGTCGGACTAGCGGTAACCGACTGAAAGAATAACTGAG